>NZ_CP135027.1:0-300000 GCF_039392895.1 Buchnera aphidicola (Mindarus keteleerifoliae) | reverse complement strand
ATTCAATTCTATTCCAGTTTGCTCTTCCTATTCCTATAATTCTTGTGTTTTTAAAAATTTTTTCATTTTTTTCTAATTTATATAAAGATGGTAATAATTTTCTTATAGTAAGATCTCCTTTGGCACCAAAAATTACTAAATCATATAATTTTTCTTTTTTTTCTATGTGCATATTTTAACCTTGTATTTAGATGAAATTTATTTTTTAATTTTAAAATCTGTAATAAATTAAATTTATGAACAAATGAATTTTGTTTTTTAAATATTATTTAATAAATAGTTTAATCATACTATTATATAGTTTAAATTATCTTGAAAGTAATTTTCATTAAATCTATTTACTTTTTATTAAATTTTTATTTTTTGTTTTTGTAAGTTTTTAAAAGATATAGATATATACTAATTTAATGTGTACTATATATTGTAATGTATTTTTTTAAAATATATTTATATTTATTTTTAATAAAAATATTTTAGTTATTTAAAGATTAAATTAGTCGAGAATAATGAGATTATAATGCCAAAAAGAATGAGAAGAACTAAAATAGTTATTACTTTGGGACCATCCACAGATAATGAAAAAATTTTAGAAAAAGTATTATTAGCTGGAGCTAATATGTTAAGGTTAAATTTTTCTCATGGAAGTAGTAAAGATCATATATTAAGAGCTGAAAAAGCTAATTTTTTAATTAAAAAATTAGGTTTATATGTACCTTTATTAGGGGATTTGCAAGGACCTAAAATCAGAATTTCTAAATTTAAACAAAATAAGATATTATTATCTTTTAATGATTCTTTCATTTTAGATTCAGATTTACCAAAAAACGAAGGAGATTTGAAATCAGTAGGCATAGATTATTATGATTTACCTTTGGATTTATTACCAGAAGATATTTTATTATTAGATGATGGAAAAATCCAATTAAAAGTTTTAAAAATAGTTAAAAGAAAAATATTTACTAAAGTAATGATAGGAGGATATCTTTCTAATAATAAAGGTATTAATAAATTAGGAGGAGGACTTTCAGCAAAAGCATTAACAAAAAAAGATAAACTCGATATTAAGTTAGCGGCAAGAATAGGAATTGATTATTTAGCGATTTCTTTTCCAAGATCTTCAAAAGATATAATCTTAGCAAAAAAGTTAGCAGCCAAAGCAGGGAGCGATGCAAAGATTATAGCAAAAATTGAAAGGGCAGAAGTAGTTTCTGATATAAAAATTATAGAAGATATTATAACATGTTCAGATGTTATTATGGTAGCTAGAGGAGATTTAGGGGTTGAAATAGGCGATCCAGAATTAGTAGGAGTACAAAAAACATTAATTCGAAGAGCTCGTCAATTAAATAAAATTGTTATTACGGCTACGCAAATGATGGAATCAATGATATCAAATCCAACTCCAACTCGTGCAGAAGTAATGGATGTTGCTAATGCAGTATTAGATGGAAGTGATGCTGTTATGCTATCAGCAGAAACAGCTTCGGGACAATATCCTGTAGAAACAGTATTAAAAATGTCAAATGTTTGTCGGGGGGCAGAAAAAATACCTAGTATTAACGTTTCTAGACATCGTCTTGACGTAAAATTTACTAATATAGAGGAAGCAGTAGCAATGTCGGCTATGTATACTGCTAATCATTTAATAGGAATTTCTGCTATTATTACAATAACAGAATCTGGGAAAACATCTTTAATGACATCAAGGATCACTTCTGGATTACCTATATTTGCATTGTCAAGAAATATAAAAACATTAAAAATAGTTTCTTTATATAGAGGAGTGATTCCAATTTATTTTAATAGCACAGAAACTGGATTAAATGCTTCCAATCAAGCTATAGATTTATTATGTAAAAAAGGATTTTTAAGAAAAGGTAATCTTGTTATTATTACACAAGGAGATGTATCGCATCAATCAGGAAAAACAAATACAAATAGAATTTTAAAAGTAAAATAACATTTTTTATTAAGAATTAAATATATTTTTTAATATAGTTAACTCTTAATAAAATAAATTATTTTTTTATAAATTTATTTTTTACATTTTTTAAATTCAGTTGCATATATACAATATAAATTGTTATTTTTTAGCAGGAAAGTCTAATAAATTTTTTTTTTGATGTTGAATTAACTGAAATGTTATTTATTTATATTTTAAAATATGAATGAGAACTTGTTGAATTTCTAGTGCTAACAGAAAGGATAACCGTATCTTCTTTATTTATTTTATTTCCTTATTTAATTAATATTTTTTTAAATGCACATATCTAATTAAAAATATCTTTCTGTGTTATATTAAAATATAATTTCCAGCTGATTTTAAATGTCTATCTTTTAAAATATCTTTATTATTTACTGAAAACACTGAAGTATTAAAAGAAACTTTTAAATTAATTTTTTATGAGGAAGAATCTTTTTTTTGATTAAATACAATTAATCTAAATTGAATGAAGATAAATTTCTATATTTTTTAAGAACTAGAGAAATTATTTAATTTTAAAGAAAAAAAATCTTTTTTTTACTAATAATTTTTTTATTTTATCTATTAAATAGCAATTAATATTTTTATATTAAATTCGTATGTCTAAAATTTTTAGTTTTTATTTTGTATTTTTTAAAAAATTAAAAAAGAATTTAATTTGTAATTTAAAAATATTCCATTTTAGAAATTTTTTTTATTTAATTATCTAATTTCTTAGCAATTTTTTTTTTCTTATTTTAAAATTATTTAAATTATTATTTGACTGTATAATTTCATAAATATTTTTAATAAAAACATTATTTTTAGGAAAATTTTTTCTTAACGTATTTTTTTTAGAAATTTTATATTTGAAAAATAAAATGTTTTTCTTCTTGCGTATAGTTTTAAACATACAAATTTTTTTGTTTTTTAAAATTTTATAAAAGAATTTACATATAATATTTAAAGATTTTATTCATGAACTAATGTACATATCTTTATATAAATTAAGTTTTATATTAGTGAAATTATTTACTTTTTTAAAAGTATGAAAAGTTCAGTATTTATAATTTTTTAATTTTATTTAATGAATATATTTTTTATATTAGCATTGAAATAAATTTTTTTTTAAGAAAAAGTAAATTTAATGTATAAAAGTTATGTTAAATAAAAACTCAAAAATATTAGAATTTATTTCTTTATTTAACAATTTTAAAAAAAATAGTAATTACTTAAGTTATTTATTTTTGAAATTAAATAATGCAAAAAATAAATGGATTTTATATTTTTTTTATTCCTAATTCTGTTAATTCTAAATTATTTATTTTACTCGGAGATTTTGTAACTAAACAAGTAGCACTTGTACTTTTAGGGAATGCTATTACATCTCTAATACTTTTGCTATTTGTCAACAGCATCGTTATTCGATCTAATCCTAAAGCGATTCCTCCGTGAGGTGGAGTACCATACTTTAATGCTTTTAAAAAAAATCCAAAATTTTTCTTTTGTTCTTGATTAGAAATTTTTAGTATGTCAAAAATAGTCTTTTGCATTTCTTCAGTATTGATTCTAATAGAACCACCTCCAATTTCATATCCATTAATGACAAGATCATAGGAATTTGACAATATATTTTCTGGATTTTTTTTTAAATCTTTAATATTGTATTTTTTAGGAGCAGTAAATGGATGATGAATGGAATGAAAATTTCCAAAATCATCTTTTTTAAACATAGGAAAATCTGTTATCCATAAGGGTTTCCAAGTATTTTTGTTAAGTAAAAAAAAATCTTTTCCTATTTTTTCTCGTAGTTTTCCTAAAGCGAAATTAACAATATTTTCTTTACCTCCAATGATAAACATCAAATCATTATTTTTAAAATTTGTTTTTTTTAATATTTTTTCAATTTTTTTTGTCGAAAGTATAGCTTTTATGGAACTTTTAAATTTATTTTTTTTACTAGATATATCTAATATTTTGATCAGATGTAATTTTTCAATATTATAATTTTTAACGAAAGTTTCGTAGCTTTTTATTTTTTTTAAACTTATTTTTAAGATATTGGAAATATGCAAACCTGCCACTCTATAATTTTTATTATTATTTAAATTAAAAAAAGAAAAATCATATTTAAAAATATTACTGAGTTCAGTTAATTTTAGAGGATTTCTCAAATCTGGTTTATCCGATCCGTAAGTGTTTATTGCTTGATGATATGTAAGAATAGGAAATTTTTTAATATTAAAATTAATAGTTTTTTTCCAAATTCTACGAATCAATTTTTCAATTAATTGACGTATTTTTTTGTTTGTTACGAACGACATTTCAATGTCTATTTGAGTAAATTCCGGTTGTCTATCAGACCTTAAATCTTCATCTCTAAAACATTTAGCAATTTGATAATATTTATCGAATCCTGATATCATTAACAATTGTTTAAATAATTGAGGCGATTGAGGTAGTGCATAAAATTTTCCTTTATGGATTCTACTAGGTATAAGATAATCATTTGCTCCTTCTGGGGTTGATCTCGTTAGAACAGGAGTTTCAATGTCTAAAAAATTATTTTTTTGCATAAAATTTCGAATTAATATTGAAATATTATTTCTGATTTTTAAATTGTTAAACAATTTTTCATTTCTTAAATCTAAATAACGATACTTTAGTCTTATTTTTTCATTATTTTTATGGTTAAAATCTAACGGAAATGGTTTAGAAATATTAAAAATTTTTAGTTTTTCGACTACTACTTCTACTTCTCCAGTAGGTAAAAAAAAATTTTTGTTTTTTTCTTTTCGTTCTTTAACTATTCCTAAAATTTGAATACAAGATTCTTGTTTTAAAAAAGTAGATTTATAAAAAGTTTTTGAATTTTTTGAATCAAAAACTATTTGAACAATTCCTTCTTTATCTTTCATGTCTACGAAAATAATATTACCTAAGTTTCTTATTTTTTTAATCCATCCGCATAATCGTACATTTTTTTCTAGATCAGATAATCTAAGTTGTCCACAATATTTTGTTCGCATATCAATCCTACTTATTTTTTTTATCAGATATATTAATATTTATATCTTATTTTTATAAGTTTATAAAAATATTTAAATGAATGTATTTGTTCATCAAATAAAAAAAATTCTAGTTATATTTTAATTTTAAACATAAAAATAATTAAATTAAGATTTTAAATTTTTAAATAATTGTAAACCATTAAGTAAAAAATTAGTAGTTACATATTTTTTTTAAAAAAATAAAAATTTTTTAAATAGTTAAAAGAAAACTATTTTTTAAAAAACAATATTTTACGTACATATAAAATATAATTTTTAGAATTCGACAAAAAAAATATGCAAATTTTATTTCAGGTGTATTTATATCTTATTTTAAATACTATATAAAAATATTTTTTAAAATTATGAAAATATTTTTTTATATATAAAAACTATTATTTTTAATTAATTTTTGTTTTTTTTGAAAAAATAAAAATTAAAAAAAATGTTTTTTCCCTAAAAAAAATTTATATCAATATATTTTTGTACCAAATAAATAATTTAATAAATTATCGCTTAATTTAATTTTAAATTAAGAATATTTAAAAGTGTTTTATCTACTTCTAAAAATTATTCTTCCTTTGCTAAGATCATAAGGTGTTAATTGTACAGTAACTTTATCTCCAGTAAGAATTCGAATATAATTTTTTCTCATTTTTCCTGATATATGAGCTATTATTAAATGATTATTTTCTAATTTTACACGAAACATAGTATTAGGTAGGGTATCTACAACAATTCCTTGCATTTCTATATTTTCTTCTTTTGACATAGTTTTCTCGATTAAGATATATTTTTATTATTTTTTTTAAGATTTTTATTTTTAAATGAATTAAATAGAAGAAATTTGAAGGTATTTTTCTGCATCTATAGCAGCCATACAGCCACTAGCTGATGAAGTTATTGCTTGTCTATAAATATGATCTGTAACGTCTCCGGCAGCAAAAACTCCTTTTATATTTGTTTGAGTTTTGTATCCATGAAAATTGGAAAAATTCGTTTTTATATAACCATTATTCATTTGCAACTGTTTTTTAAACATTTTTGTATTTGGAATATTTCCTATACAAATAAAAGCACCTGAAACATTAATTCTGCTAGTAAAAAGATTTTCTTTTGTAGAAATAATTTTTATTTCTTTCAATTCAATATTATTTCCTACAAATTTTTTTACCGAATGATTCATATATGTAAAAATTTTTTTTTCTTGAATTTTTTTATTTAGTCTATCGACTAAAATTTTTTCTGCAGTAAATTTTGATCCTCTATGAATTAAATAAACTTTAGACGCAATATTTGATAAATATAAAGCTTCTTCTATAGCGGTATTACCTCCTCCTATGACTGCAATTTCTTTATCTTTGTAAAAAAAACCATCGCATATTGCGCAAGTTGAAATTCCTTTTCCAAGAAATTTTTTTTCAGATTTTATATTTAAATATCTAGCCGATGCTCCAGTTGCAATAATTACAGAACTAGAAGAATAGTTATATTCTTCTCCAAATAATTTAAAAGGAAAACTTTTAAAATCTACACTTAATATATTATCAGATATAATTTCAGAGTTGAATTTTAAAGAATGATTTTTCATACGATCCATTAAAAGTGTTCCAGGGATAGAATTTATATCTCCTGGCCAATTTTCAATATTTTCAGTTTTTGTTAATTGTCCGCCTGGAACTATTCCGGTAATTAAAGTAGGTTTTAAATTTGCTCTAGCAGCGTAGATTGAAGCAGTATACCCGGCCGGTCCAGATCCTATAATAATTATTTTTCTTTTTTTTAATAATTTCATTTTATATTTTTCTCTAAAAAATATTTTTTTAGTTTTTTATTAAGAATTAGGAAATTAATAGTTCTTGTTCTTGAAAAAAAGTTTTTAATAACTTTAAGTAAAAAATTATAACATGATTTTTTTTTTTTAACAGTTATTTAAAACGTTTATTATTTATTTAAATTATATAGAATAAATACTCTATATAAATAGAAATGTTTTTTTAAAAAACTATTTAAAATTCCCGATATTTTTTTGATGAAAATTGTTTTTAAATTTTTATCTAAATTTAAATAAATGTTAAAAATTAATATTTTTTGTTTCTTTATAAATAATAATAATATTTTTTTGTATCTAAAAATATTATATTATAATTAGAACATTAACCAAACAAGAAAATATTGATATTATGATTGATCAAAATTTACTACGCTATCAACTAGATTCTCTAAAAAAAAAATTGTTGATTAGAGGATTCATCTTAGAAACTGAAAAAATTAAAGAGATGGAAAAAAATCGAAAAAATTTTCAAATAAAAACTGAAAATTTACAAGCTATTCGGAATGTTTTATCCAGAGAAATAGGAATTTTAAAAAAAGAAAACAAAGAAACGTTAAAAATTAAAGATAGAGTTTTAAAAATAAATAAAAAATTACAAAGATGTCAAATAAAATTAAAATATTTTAAAAAAAAATTATTAAAAATTTATAATGAAATTCCTAATCTTCCATCAGAAGATACTATTTTAAATTGTTTAAAAAACAAAAATAAAGAAATAATAAAATGGGGTAAAATTAAAAAATTTGATTTTAAGATCAAAGATCATGTTGAGTTAGGTGAAAAATTACAAGGATTAGATTGGAAATCTTCGGTTAAAATTTCAGGTTCAAGATTTGTTATTATGAAAGGAAAAATTGCTTTATTGCATAGAGCTTTAAGTCAATTTATGATAGATATTCATACTATTAAACATGGATATTTAGAAACTTATGTACCATATATAGTCAATTCTGAAAGTTTGTATGGTACTGGACAACTACCTAAATTTAGTTCAGAATTATTTCATATTCAATCTCCCGAAAAAAATAGTCAAAATTTTCAATATACGTTAATTCCGACTGCAGAAGTTCCTTTAACAAATTTGGTAAGAAATAGAATTGTTAGTAAAGAAGAATTACCTATAATGTTAACGGCTCTCACTCCCTGTTTTAGGTTAGAGAATCCTTCTTATGGAAAAGAATCTAGAGGGTTAATTAGGATGCATCAATTTGAAAAAGTAGAAATAGTACAAATTGTGCATCCTAAAAGTTCAATGAAAGCATTAGAAGAATTAACTTCGCATGCTGAAGAAATATTAAAGTTGTTAGATTTACCTTATAGAAAAGTGCAATTATGTCCTAATGATTTAGGTTTTTCTTCTACAAAAACTTATGATTTAGAAGTTTGGTTTCCATTTCAAAAAAAATATCGAGAAATATCTTCTTGTTCTAACATGTCTGATTTTCAAGCAAGAAGGATGAAATCAAGGTATATTAGTGTTTCTGATAAAACTAAAAAAAAACTACTTCATACTATAAATGGTTCTGCATTAGCTCTAAGTAGAACGTTGGGAGCAGTATTAGAAAATTATCAATTAGAAAATGGAACAATTGAAGTTCCAAAAGTATTACAAAAAAAATACATGAACGGATTAAAAATATTATCTTAATAATATTTTTATATGTTTTTTAAAAGATACTGGTGAATTATATGAATAAAATTTATAATTTTAGTGCTGGTCCTTCGATGATTCCTACTGATGTTTTAATTCAATACAAAAAAGAATTTTACAATTGGAAAAATTTAGGGGTTTCGATTATTGAAATTAGTCACAGAAGTTTTGAATTTACAAAAATGATAAATGAATGTGAAGAGAATTTAAGATTCTTAATGAACATTCCAAGTAATTATCATGTTTTATTTTTTTCAGGTGGCGCACGAGCTCAGTTTTCTGCTATTCCTATGAATTTGATAAAATCAAATGAATATGCTGATTATATTTGTAGCGGTTACTGGTCTCAAGCTGCTTTTTTAGAAGCTAAAAAGTACTGTTTACCCAAAAAAATAAATATTGTTAAAATTAACAATAATATTAAAGATGTTCTTCCTTCTTTAAAATGGAAACTAAATAAAAAATCAAGTTATATTCATTATTGTCCTAATGAAACTCTTGAAGGAATAGAAATAAAAGAAGAACCGAATTTTTCAAATAAAATAATCATAGGAGACTTTTCTTCAACCATATTATCTAGATGTATAGATATTAATAAGTATGGTCTAATTTATGCTAGTGCTCAGAAAAATATTTCTACAGCAGGTATAACTTTAGTCATTATTAGAAAAGATTTAGTTAAAGATCAAAAATCTTTGGTGCCTTCTTTTTTAAATTATAAAGTTGCAGTAGACAATCAATCTATGTTTAATACGCCGGCTACATTTTCTTGGTATTTGGCTAGTTTAGTTTTTAAGTGGCTAATAAAAAAAGGAGGAATAAAAAAAATAGAAAAAGAAAATGAGAAAAAAGCAAAATTACTTTATGAAAAAATAGATGATACTGATTTTTATTATAATAATATTAGTAAAAAATACAGGTCATTTATGAATATTTCATTTTATTTGAAAGACGAAAAACTAAATGAAGTTTTTTTAAAAGAAGCTTTTTCTCATGGATTATATGCCTTAAAAGGTCATTATATAGTAGGTGGAATGAGAGCTTCTATTTATAATGCTATGCCTATAAAGGGAATTCAAAAGTTAATAAGTTTTATGACTTACTTTGAAAAAAAATATCGATAAATTTTAATTGTTTTTGAAGATTTTATAACAATTTTAAAAATAAAATTTTAATAAATATTTGAGTTTTATATTATGAATAAAAAAATAAAATTAAGATCTATAAAAAAAATAAATGGAGAAGTTTATTTACCCGGTTCGAAAAGCATTTCTAATAGAATATTACTTTTATCTGCTTTATCGGATAAAAAAACAACTATAAGTAATTTATTAGATAGTGATGATACTAAATATATGCTTAAAGCATTGCAAAATTTAGGAATTAAATACAAATTATTTGATAACAATAAATCTTGTATAATTCATGGAAATATAAATTCTTTTCAAATTTTAAAAAAAACTACTCTTTTTTTAGGTAATGCAGGAACAGCAGTAAGGCCCTTAACAGCTATTTTTTCATTAAAAAAAAATAATATAATTTTAACAGGCGAACCTAGAATGCTTGAAAGACCAATAGGTCATTTAGTAAATGCGCTGAGACAAGGAGGATCAGATATTAGATATCTTAAAAAAGATGGGTTTCTTCCAATTCATATTAAAGGAGGATATGTAGGAGGAGAGATTTATCTCAAAGGAAATATTTCTAGTCAATTTTTAACTTCTTTATTAATAGCGTCGCCTTTATCAAAAAATGATACAAAAATTTTTATTTCAGGGAAATTGGTATCTAAACCTTATGTAGATTTAACTATTAAATTAATGGAAAAATTTGGTGTTTTAGTTAAAAAAAATGAATATTCTTCATTTTTTATTAAAGGAAATCAAAAATATAAAAGTCCAGGTAAATTTTTAGTAGAAGGAGATGCTTCATCAGCATCATATTTTTTAGCAGCTGCTGCTATTAAAGGAGGAACTGTCAAAGTCCACGGTATTGGAAAAAACGCTTTTCAAGGAGATATTGATTTTGCTAATATTTTAAAAAAAATGGGAGCAAATATTAGTTGGGGAGAAAATTTTATTTCTTGTACTAAAAATAAATTAAATGCTGTACAACTAGATATGAATCATATTCCGGATGCAGCAATGACTATAGCAATGGTAGCTTTATTTTCCAATGGAATAACTAAGATTAAAAATGTATACAATTGGAGATTAAAAGAAAGTGACCGTTTATCGGCCATGGCTACAGAATTAAAAAAAATAGGAGCAAAGATTGAAGAAGGAAAAGATTATATTTTTATTGAACCCCCTTCAAAATTTGTGAAATCAAAAATTAATACTTATAATGATCATCGTATAGCTATGTGTTTTTCGCTCATAGCGTTATCCGACATCTCAGTAACTATTTTAGATCCTAATTGTGTAGATAAAACGTTTCCTTCTTATTTTACTGAATTTGAAAAAATTAGTTTTTACAATTAATTTTTTAAATTACATTAATTCATTTGTATTTTTTTTTTTATATAATATATTTTAGGTACTTTAAAAAAAAATAATCTTAAATAACTAAATTAGTAAAGATTTAAAAAATATAAAATAAAAAATATTTATAATTAAAATACACTAATTTGGTTTTAACAGGAGAAAAAAATGAAAATACTTGCTCCTGTAATTACTATAGATGGACCCAGTGGGGCCGGAAAAAGTGTTATATGTAAAGCTATAGCAAATAAATTAAATTGGTTTTTTTTAGAATCAGGAATCATTTATAGAGCTTTAGCATTAATAGTAATAGAGAATAATATATCTATTTTAGATGTAGATTTAATTTCAATTTCGAAAAATTTAAAATTTAAAATATTAAAGAAAAAAAATAATTTTTTATTTTTTTCTAATGGGAAAAACATATCTAAAAAAATCATTTTTCAAGAAGTAAGCAACATTGCTTCAAAATTAGCCATGATTCCTCACGTACGAAAAGCTTTGTTAAAAAAACAACGAATGTTTCAAAAGTTTCCTGGATTAGTAGCTAATGGAAGAGATATGGGAACAGTTGTCTTTCCAGAAGCTAAAATAAAATTTTTTTTAAAAGCTGATTTAATTAGTCGTGTCAATAGAAGAATGTTAGAACTAAAGAAGAAAGGTTTTTATATTGATACAAATCAACTTTTTTTAGAAATGAAGAAACGAGATAACAGAGATTATACTCGAACTATTTCTCCTTTAGTACCTGCAAAAAATGCTATAATTATTGATTCAACAAATATGACTATTAAAGAAGTACTTGCATTATGCATGGATCATATATATAAAAAATATAAAAAAAATGTTTAAAAAGAACATTTAATTTATGGTTTTATGAAATGGATATTATAAATAAATATAAAAAATATTTAATTAGAAGGATTCTAATTAGAAATTTAACATGAATTTTCTAAAGAACTATTAATATGACTGAATCTTTTTCAAAATTATTTGAAGAATCTCTTAAAGAGATTAAAACTCAACCTGGATCAATTATTCAAGGAACCGTTATTGCAATCAATAAAGATATGGTATTGGTAGATGCAGGATTAAAATCCGAATCGGTTATTCCAATTGAACAGTTTAAAAATTCTAAAGGAAAAGTAGAAGTTTCCGTTGGTGAAATTATTGATGTAGCACTAGACGCTATTGAAGATGGTTTTGGAGAAACAATACTTTCTAGAGAAAAAGCAAAACGGCATGAAGCTTGGATTTCACTGGAAAAAGCTTATGAAAATTCTGAAACAATAGTTGGAATAATTAATGGAAAGGTAAAAGGAGGTTTTACTGTTGAACTAAATGATATTAGAGCTTTTTTACCAGGTTCATTAGTAGATGTTCGTCCAGTTAGAGATACCATCCATTTCGAAGGAAAAGAATTGGAATTTAAAGTTATTAAATTAGATCAAAAAAGAAATAATGTAGTTGTTTCTAGAAGAGCGGTTATTGAATCAGAAAATAGTGCTGAGAGAAATCAATTGTTAGAAAGTCTTCAAGAGGGAGTGAAGGTTAAGGGAATAGTTAAAAATTTAACAGATTATGGAGCATTTGTAGATTTAGGTGGTGTAGACGGCTTACTACATATTACAGATATGGCATGGAAAAGAGTAAAACATCCTAGCGAAATTGTTAGTATAGGAGATGATATTGTAGTAATTGTTTTAAAATTTGATAGAGAAAAAGTTAGAGTTTCACTAGGATTAAAACAATTAGGGAAAGATCCTTGGGTAGAAATTGCTAAAAAATATCCGGAAGGAACTAAGTTAAAAGGTAGAGTAACAAATTTGACAGATTATGGTTGTTTTGTTGAAATCAGAGAAGGTGTAGAAGGATTAGTTCATGTTTCGGAAATGGATTGGAAAAATAAAAATATACATCCGTCTAAAGTAGTTAATGTTAATGATAAAGTGAAAGTCATGGTTTTAGATATTGATGAAGAAAGAAGAAGAATTTCATTAGGGTTAAAGCAATGTACGTTAAATCCTTGGAAAGAATTTTCTGAAACTCATCAAAAAGGATGCCATGTTATTGGAAAAATTAAATCTATTACTGATTTTGGAATTTTTATAGGTTTAAAGGGAGGAATTGATGGTTTAGTTCATTTGTCAGATATTTCTTGGACAATTCCTGGAGAAATTGCTGTTCAAAAATATAAAAAAACAGATGAAATTAAGGCCGTTGTTTTACAAGTTGATTCTGATAGAGAAAGAATTTCTTTAGGAATTAAACAATTAAGTGAAGATCCATTAAATCAATTTATAAATATTAGCAAAAAAAACTTGATAATTTCAGGGAAAATACTTTCAATTGATAATAAAAGTATTATTGCTAGTTTAGAAAATAATCTAGAAGGAATCATAAAACTTTCAGAAATTATAGAAAATCCAAATAAAAATAAAAAAACGAATATTTATAAAATAGGTCAAATAATTTCGGTAAAAGTTAATAATGTCGATAGAAAAAATAGGATTATTTATCTTTCTATTCATGAAAAAGAAAAAAATAAAGAAAAAAAAATAAATAATGTAAAAAAATTAAAATTAAAAGATGAAAAATTTTCTAATATTATGTTTGAAGCATTTAAAGCAGCAAAAAATAGTGAGTAATTTTTGTTATTAGATTTAAATAAAGTAATAAATTTTTTTTAAATTAAAATTTTTTGAAGTGCTTTTAAAAGCACTTCAAAAATTTTTTTATGTATTTTTGGAGCTAAAACATATGAAGTTGCCTTTAGTAATAGCAAATTGGAAATTAAATGGAAATAAAGAAACTTTTTCTTTATTATTAAATTTTTTGAAAAAAAATCAAGAAAAAATTGAAAAAAAATGCAATTTAAGTATTTCTCCATCTTATGTCTACTTGTATAAATTCAAGAAAATTATAAAGAAACATAAATATTTAACTTTAAGTGCACAAAACGTAGATATTCATTTATCAGGATCTTTTACAGGAGAAGTATCAGCTTTAATGTTAAAGGATATGTCAGTAAAAAATGTTTTAATAGGGCATTCTGAAAGAAGAATTAATCATTATGAAAGTCAACATTTAATTAGCAAAAAGTTTTTTTTATTAAAAAATTGTAATTTAACTCCTGTTTTATGTATTGGTGAAACTCAAGAAGAAAGAAAGAATAATGAAACTATTGAAATTTGTAAAAAACAAATAGATTTTATTTTTCAATCTAAAGATAAAAATGTATTTAATGATACTGTTATTGCATATGAACCTATATGGTCTATTGGAACAGGAAAATCTGCTGACCCGAAAGAAGTACAATTTATTTTAGGTTCTTTACGTAATTATATTAGAAAAAAAATGTTGTATTCTTTAAATAATTTTTATTTATTATACGGTGGTTCTATAAATGAAAATAACATTGATAGTTTTTGTAAGAGGAAAGATATAGATGGATTTTTATTAGGTAACGCATGTTTGAATTTTGATTCATTTTTTAAAATTTTAGAAAAGATTTCTAAATAAAGTTTAAAAAAATATTTTTTAAATTACTAGTAATAGATAAATAACTAGCGCCGGGAAGTTGATCCGGCACCTAATATTTAAAATAATTGTTTAGCAGTATGTAACCAATCTTGCTTAAAAGAACGTCTCATATTTTTTAATGCATCGACGATATTGTGATGAACCATTTTTTCATTTTTTATGCCAATGCACCGATTGGTATGTCCTTGCAATAATAATTTAATGGAATAAGCTCCCATACGGGAAGCTAATATTCTGTCGTATACTACAGGAGAACCTCCTCGTTGAATATGTCCTAAAATAGTAGCTCTTGTTTCTCGTCCTGTTTCTTTTTCAATATATTTTGCTAGTTCTTCTATGTCACAAATATATTCTGTAATAGCAACTATAGCGTGTTTTTTTCCCTTTTTAATACCTCTTTTGATTTCTAATAATAATTCTTCTTTTTTATATTCTAATTCGGGTAATAATATAAACTCGCAACCTCCTGCTATTGCAGCACCTAATGTTAAGTCTCCGCAAGTTCTTCCCATAACTTCTACTATGGAAATTCTTTGATGAGAAGAGGAAGTATCTCTTAAACGATCAATTGCTTCAACTACTGTCCCTAATGCTGTGAAATACCCTATAGTATAATCTGTTCCAGGAATATCATTATCAATAGTAGCCGGTAAACTAATACAGGGAAATCCAGCTTCTGAAATTAGTTTAGCACCTATATAAGATCCATCTCCTCCAATAACTATTAAGAAATCTATCTTATTTTTTTTCATATTTGAAATTGAAATAGAACGTATGTTTTCTTTACAAAATTCAGGAAATCTAGATGATCCTAAAAATGTTCCTCCTTTATTGATAATGTCAGATACACTATACCTATCTAAAATTTCCATTTTATTTCTAAATAAACCTAGAAATCCATCGTATATTCCAATAACCTCTAAATTTTCAGTAATTCCAGCCCTTACTACACTTCGGATAGCTGCATTCATACCTGGAGAATCTCCTCCACTAGTGAGTACACCAATTCTCTTAATCATTTTTATCTCCAGATAATTTAAATTGTATATTTAAGTTTTTTAAATTTTAAAATAATTTAAATCTATTTTTTTATTTTATAAATTTTAAATAAATAAGAATATGTTATTTATAGTTTAAAACATAAATATAAAAATTTAAAAAAAACAGAATTTTTTAAAAAAAAATAAATTTTATTTTTTTTATAAATAAACAATAGATGTAAATTTTGAATTTTTAGAAAATTTTATTTTTCAAGAAAATAATATTTAATCGGCATTGATTTTTCATCAAATTCATAAACAATTGGAGTTCCAGTAGGAATATCTAAATTTTTTATTTGATCATCTTTAATATTAGATAAATGTTTCATTAATGCTCGTAATGAATTTCCATGTGCTACAATTAAAATTGTATTGTTATTTTTTATTTTTGGAAAAATACTTTTTTCCCAAATTGGAATAACTCTATGTTTTGTCATTTCCAAACTTTCAGACATTGGTTTTTTAAAGTTATTCAATTTTTCATATTTTCGATCATATCCGGAATAATTTTGATCAATTTTTTTTAGTTCTGGAGGAGCAATTTTAAATCCTCTTCTCCATTTCGAAACTATTTCTTTTCCATACTTTAGTTCCGTTTCTGATTTGTCTGCACCTTGTAATAATCCATAATGTCTTTCATTTAAACGCCATGTTTTTTTAACTGGAATCCAAGATTGATTCAATTCAATTAAAATATTCCATGTTGTATGAATAGCTCGTTTTAATAAAGAAGTATAAGAATAGTCAAAGAAGAAATTTTTAGATTTTAACAATTTTCCGGCATTCTTAGCTTCTAACACTCCCTTTTTAGATAGATCAATATCATGCCATCCCGTGAATCTATTTAATTTATTCCATTTACTCTCTCCATGTCGAAGTAAAACCATTTTTGTAACTTTCATATTTATTCCTTAATTTTATTTTTTTTAATTTATGTTTAAATACTTACTTAAAAATAATAAATGGCTATTTAAAACAATAAATAAATTTTAATATTTATTTTAATTGTTATTGATTTTTTTATAAATAGAAAAAATTTAGTTTTTTAACTTAAAGCTCTAAAAATAACGTTGATATATTTTCAAGCATTTTTTTTAAGTGATTTAAAAAATTTATAGATTCTTTTCCATCTATTATTCGATGATCATAGGATAAAGCTAAATACATCATAGGAGCTATTTTTATTTCGTTATTTATAACAACAGGTCTATTTTTTATGGCATGCATACCTAATATGGCTGCTTGCGGAAAATTGATTATAGGAGTAGATAAAAGTGACCCGAAAACCCCTCCGTTGGTAATTGTAAAAGTACCATTTTCCAAATCACTTATATCTAGTTTTCCTTTATTACCTTGTTCAGAAAAATATTTTATTTTTTTTTCTATTTCTGAAATGCTCATTTTGTTAGCATCTTTTAAAACAGGGGTAATTAGGCCTCTTTCAGTAGAAACTGCAATATTAATATCAAAGTAATTAAATAATACTAAATTATCATCTTCGATCGAAGTGTTAATTGAAGGAAAACTCTTTAAACATTCTACTATTGATTTAACAAAAAAAGACATTAAGCCTAATTTAATTCCATGCTTTTTTTTAAAAAAATCAGTATTTTTTTTTCTAAACTTAATAACAGATTTCATATTTACTTCATTAAATGTTGTCAACATAGCTGTTGAATTTTTTGAGTAAAGTAATCGTTCAGCTATACATTTTCTCAAAGGACTCATTTTTTTTCTTGTAATAAATCTTTCTCTTTTATCAAAATTGATTTTCTTTTCATTTAAATTAAACGTTTTTTCGTCTTTTTTATCTTTAAAATAATTAGATTCCTGTTTTAAAGAATCATTTTTTTTTGCTAAATAAGAAATATTTTGACTTTTTAAAGTACTATTTTTTTTATAAGATAAAATTCTTCTTAAAGAAGGACTAAAATGTTTTTTAGATTCAGGTATGATTGATAAATCTTTTTCTTTTATTTTTTTATTTTTATTTTTATTTTTAATAATTTCTCCTAAAATTTGTTTTGAACTTACAGTTGAACCTTCTTTTTCAAAAATTTTAGAAAGAATACCTTCTGATGAAGATGGTATTTCTAATATTACTTTATCAGTTTCGATATCTACTATAATTTCATCTTTTAAAATAACATCTCCGGTTTTTTTATGCCAAGATGCAACTGTAGCAGTTATAATAGATTCTGGAAGATCAGGTACTAATATATCTATTTTTTTCATTTTTTCCTTCATTATTACTAAATTATATTCAAAGCATCAGAAATTATTTTTTTTTGTTCTTTTTGATGTAAATAAAAAGAACCACCTGCTGGTGCAGCTAATTTTTTTCTTCCTATATAGATTATTTTTGTATTTTTAAATATTTTTTTTTCAAAATAGTTTTTAATGTAGCTCCAAGCACCTTGATTTTTAGGTTCTTCTTGACACCAAATAATATCATTAATTTTGTTAAATGATTGAAATATTTTCATTATTTCTTTGATTGGAAAAGGATATAAATTTTCGATCCTAATTATAAAAATATTATTTTTTTGATATTTAATTTGATTTGATAATAATTCATAATATATTTTTCCACAGCAAAAAATAATTTTATTTATTTTTTTTTCTTTAATTTTTTTAATATCGTAAATTACTGATTGAAATTTTCCATATTTAAGTTCTTGTAAAGAAGAAAATGTTAATGGATTTCTTAAAAGAGATTTTGGAGAAATAATAATTAAAGGTTTTTTGTTTTTTTTAAAAGCATGTTCAACTAATAAGTGATGTAATTGTCCAGATGTTGTAGGAACAGAAATTTGCATATTTTTTTGAGCACACAATTGTAAAAAACGTTCTATACGTGCTGAAGAATGTTCTGGTCCTTGTCCTTCATATCCATGAGGTAATAACATTACTAATCCACTTGTTTCATCCCATTTTTGTTCGCTAGAACTTAAAAATTGATCAATTACTATTTGTGCTCCATTAGAGAAATCTCCGAATTGAGCTTCCCAAACAACTAACATGTTTTGATTGGTAGAACTATATCCATATTCGAAAGCTAAAGTTGATTCTTCTGATAAAACGGAGTCCCAGATATAAAATTTAGATTTTTTGAATTTACAAAAAACTTTTAAAGGTGTATAAACTTGCCCATTTTTTTGATCATGGATCATAGCATGTCTATGAAAAAACGTTCCTCTAGAAACATCTTCTCCTGTTATTCTACAGGAAATATTTTGATTTAATAATATTCCATACGCTAAAAGTTCTGAACTACCCCAATCAAAGTTTGTTTTTTCATTAGCCATTTTTAATCTTTCTTGATAAATATTCTGAACTTTTTTATGTAGATTAATTGATGTAGGTAAAGAAAAAATATTTTTAGCTATATTTTTAATGTTTTTAACAGAGTTTTTTTTTTCATTATTTTTTAAATCAAAATTTTCATTTTTTTTTAATAAAAATAAAAATTTTTTTTTAGATTTTAAACAAAGATATTTTTCATATTCAATATCCAGTTTTTTTTTATAATCTAAATATATTTTTGAAACATCATTTGATGTAATCAACTTAGAATTGATTAATTTTTCTTCATATAATGTTTTAACAGTTTTATGATTTTTTATTTTCTGATACATCATTGGTTGAGTAGCAGAAGGATCATCAATTTCATTATGTCCAAATCTTCGATAACAAACTAAATCAATAAAAATATCTTTTTTAAAAATATTTCTATATTTTAAAGCTAATTTAGATAAGAAAACAGCTTCTTCTGGATTATCTGCATTAACATGAAATATAGGTGCTTGAATCATTTTAGCTATATCAGTGCAGTATTTTGTAGACCTTAAATCAGCTTGATCTGAAGTTGTAAACCCTATTTGATTATTAATTATAATATGTATACTTCCTCCGACTGTATACCCTCTAGTTTGGGACATATTTAAAGTCTCTTGCACAACTCCTTGTCCCGTAATTGAAGCATCTCCATGAATGATTAATGGAAGAACATTATTAGTATTAAATTCTTTTTGTTGATCTAAATGAGCTCTAACAGAACCAAGAACAACTGGAGATACAATTTCTAAATGAGAAGGATTAAATTTTAAATCTATTAAAATATTATTTGTTTTTTTTAATATTGATTTAAAACCCATGTGATATTTTACATCTCCGCTATAAAAATTATTTTTTATTTTAGAAGAAAATTCATAAAAAATATTTCTTATTTTTTTACCAATTATATTTGCTAGAACATTAATTCTACCTCTATGAGCCATCCCTAATAATATTTTTGAAACTTTTGATTTAATAGTTTGCGATATTATGTTAGATAACATAGGTATTAAAGTTTCTGATCCTTCCAAAGAAAATCTTTTAACTCCTGGAAATTTTATATTCAAATATTTTTCTAAACTTTCTGCTGAAATTAAATTTTTTAAAATTTCTTTTTGTTCATATTCGTTACATAAAGAATTCTGAACTAATGACTCAACATTTTTCTGTATCCATTTTTTTTCTTTAATGTTTTCAACGTGCATATATTCTATACCCATAGAATCTGAATATATTTTTTTTAAATCAGAATAGAGATTTTCTAAGGAACTATATTTTTTTTTATTATTTAAATAAAAGAAATTCTCATCTTGAATAAATTTATTTTCTTTTTTATTATAAGTAGATAATTTCATATCAATATGAAATTTTCTTTTATTTTTTTCCAATGGATCTAAATTAGCATAATGATGTCCATATTTCCTAAATAAATTGATTAACTTAATTATTCGAAAAGAACAATTATCTTTAAAGTTATCCCTTTTATTTAATAACTTTATTTTTTTTAAAATTTTGTTATTAAAAATTTTATTTTTATTTTTTATCTTTTTAGAAAACTGTAGAAATACTTTTTCCCAACAATTGTCAATTGAATTTGAATTTTTTAAAAATTTTTTATATAAGTATTGTATATAAAACTGATTACTATTAATTATATTAAGAAAATTACCCCAATATTTTTCATGTCCATCATTCATAAAATTTCCTTAAAATTTTGAAATAGAATATGATTCTTACAAAAAAATAAAATTTTTTTATTGTTTTTAAAAACATTTTTTAAAATTTTTTTTTACATAGAATATTTTAATATTCAACTAAAAATGTATTTATATAAATTTTGTTTTATACAGGATTATTAATATTAATAAATTCGGTATCAAAATTATAATTTTTTTTTAACCATTTGGTTAAAGATTTTATCCCGTCTATTTCGCTTGCATGATGTCCTATTGAAAAAAAATGAATTTTATTTTCTTTAACAAAATGTAATGTTTCTTCAGACATTTCTCCTGTTAAAAATGCGTCTACTCCGAAATTAACAGCTTCTTGTAAAAATTTTTGTCCTCTTCCACTACACCAAGCTATACTTTTAATGTTTTTATTTTTACTAGGTCCATAATAAAATGGGACTCGTTTATATTTTTTAATAATTTTTTTAGTTAGTTCTTCTCCTGTTACTCTTTTTTTAAATTTTCCCCAAGGTAATATAGGTAATATTTTGCCTAAAATTTCTATTTTTAATTTATTTGCTATTTGTCTGTTATTACCCATTCTCATATGCATATCTAATGGAAGATGCCAGCTGTATAAATTAATATCATTAGTAATCAATGTTTTGATTCTTTTTTTTAAAATTCCTGTAATAGATTTAAATTCACTAAACCAAAAAAATCCATGATGTACTATAATCGCATCTGCGTTTTTTTTTACTGCTAAATTTAATAATTCTTGACAAGCTGTTACTCCTGTAATTATTTTTGTAATATTTTTTTTCCCTTCAATCTGTAATCCATTTGGTACATAGTCTTTAATGTTTTTACTATTTAGTTCTTTATTAATTATCTTTTCTAAAGTCATATTTAACATCTTTAATTATTCCACATTTATTAAAAAACATTTAAAATGAATTTTTAGCTTTTTTAATTTTTTCACAGAATTCTTTTTTTGTTAATTTATAATTAACAATCGGATGAGGATAATCAATTGTATTTGGATTTTTTTCTCTCCATCTTTGTAGATCATGTATAAAATTAATAGGTACTTTTCTTAATTCAGGAATAAAAGAATATATAAATTTCCCATTAGGATCAAATTTTTTGCTTTGTATCAAAGGATTAAAAAATCTAAAATATGGAACGGAATCAAATCCCACTGAGGCTGCCCATTGCCAACCTCCTATATTAGAAGAAAAATCACCATCTATTAATTTAGACATAAAATATTTTGCTCCTTTTCTCCAATCTATCAAAAGATTTTTAGTTAAAAAAGAAGCAGTTATCATTCTCAATCTATTATGCATCCATCCTAATTGATTTAATTGTCTCATAGCAGCATCGATAATAGGATATCCTGTTAATCCCTTTTTCCACAAAGAAAAATGTTTTTTATTATTATTCCATTTTATTTCTTTTTCCCAATGAAAAATGGACTTTTCTTTACTTATCAAAGAATATGAATTCATAGTATGTTTATAAAATTCTCTCCATATCAATTCTTCCACCCAAGTTATTTTATCATTATTAACACTTTCAAAAGAAATTTTTTCCTTAAATATTGCACTTAGACATTGTCTTGGAGATAAAATTCCAATACTCAAATAAGGAGATAAAAAACTTGTAGAATTCATTCCAAAAAAATTTCTTGTTAAAGAGTAACTCATTGTTGTTTGGTTTAAAAAAAAATTTAATTTTTTAATAGCATTATTTTCTCCAATTGGAAAAAGTTTAGTAGAAAATTTTTCTTTTGGATATGTAAAAGAAAAAATTTTTGATGAAAATTCTTTTTCTTTTATAGAACGAACATCAGGAACGGGAAAACATCTTATTTTTTTTTTATTTAAATAACTAAAAATTTTATTTTTAAAGGGAGTATATTTTATATAGCTTTTTTTATTAGAATTAAAAATTAAATTTGGAGAAATTAAAATTGAATCATGATATCCAATCATATTTATTTTTTTTGAATTTAATATCTTTTTTATTTTTTGGTCTCTTTTTATTTCATTTATTTCATATTGTTTATTATAAAATAAAGTGTGAATATTTTTTTTTTTACAAAATTCAACTAAAAACAGTATTTGAGAATCGAAGTTTGAAATTTCAAAATAAAAAAATGGAATTTTTAATAAAAATAATTTTTTTTCTAACAAAAGTAAATTTTTATAAATGAAAAAAGATTGTTTAGGAGACATATTGTGAGATTTCCATTGTTTTGGAGTAGCTATGTAAATAGCTACAATTTTATCTTCTTTGCTTCTACATGCTTTAAATAAAGCAGTATTATCGCGTACACGAAGATCATTTCTAAACCAAACTAAATTGATGTTCATATTTTTTTTAAATAAAATATTATATAAATACATTATAATGTAAAAAAAAAATTTCTTTTAAGAAATTTTTTTTGAATTGTAAATTCTATTTATTTTTTTCTAGAACGAAGTGCCTTTATGTTTTAATATAAAAAATATACTTTTAACATTAATTAATTTTAAATAATTTAAAAATTTTGTATGGTTTAAATAGATATTTTAAAAAATAAAAATAGGAAAATAAAAAAATGAAAAAAATTGGAATTTTTTTTGGTAGTGATACAGGAAATACTGAATTGGTTGCGAAGCAAATTTTCAATTATTTAGGAGAAAAAAAATCAAAATTGTTCGATATTGCAAATAGTAATAAAAAAGAAGTAGAATCATTTAATCGATTAATTTTTGGTATTCCTACATGGTTTTATGGTGAGATACAATCTGATTGGGATGATTTTTTACCAATTTTAAAAAAAATTAATTTCAAAAAAAAAGTTGTTGCTTTTTTTGGATGTGGAGATCAAGAAGATTACGGAGAATATTTTTGTGACGCAATGCGAATTGTTTATGATGTAGTTAAAAATAATGAAGGGAAAGTAATTGGGAGATGGCCAAGTAAAAATTATTTCTTTGAATCTTCAAAAGCTTTATTAGATAAAAATCATTTTTTAGGTTTGACTCTAGATGAAGATAGACAACCTGAATTTACTCAAAAAAGAATAGAAATTTGGATTAAAAATCTTATTTTTGAATTTGAAAACATTAAAAAATAATTTTTTTTAAAATTATTTTTTTGAGGTAAAAATTATGTTCTTAAAAATGTTAAAGGGAATTTCAAGAGAAAATATCCGAAAAAAATTAACATTCGATTTTAAAAATATTTCTTTTATTGGATTTGATATTTGGAATTTATATGAACTTTCTTGGTTAAATAAAGAAAAAATTCCTCAATTAGCTTTAGGAATATTAGAAATTGATGCTAAAAGTATTAACTTAATAGAATCAAAAAGTTTTAAGCTTTATTTACATAGTTTGAATAATAGTATTTTTTTTTCTAAAGAAGATTTTAAAGAAAAAGTAAAAATGGATTTAAAAAAAATTGTTCAAGGAAGATTAGTTTTTAATTTGTTTAATTTAAGTCATAAAAAATTTAATAGAATTAGAACTCTTACTGGAATTAACATAGATAATGAAAAAATTAATCTTTTTCATGATATAAAAAATGTTTTAACTATTGATCAAAATAAAGAAATAGTAGAAGAATCTTTATGTAGTAATTTATTAAGATCCAATTGTCCTAAAACAAAACAACCTGATTGGGCATCAGTAGAAATTTCATATAAAGGTTTCCCTATAAATAAAAAATCATTATTAATATATTTAATAAATTTTAGAGATATTAACAAATTTCATGAGGATTGTGTTGAAAAAATTTTTTCAGATATTAATCATTTTTGTAAACCGATAAAACTCTCTGTATATGCTAGATATAATAGAAGAGGAGGAATTGATATTAATCCTTGGAGAAGTAATTGTATTAATTTTTCTCCTTCACATAAAAGGTTAGTTAGGCAATAGGTAATCTACTATGCTCCACAGAGCATAGTAGATTGTATTTTTAGTTCTTTAAGTAGAAGGACTATTTGTTATTTTTTCTTTTTTATTTTCAATAATTATTTTTTTTGGTTTTTCTTTTTCTGGAATTTCATATTCAAATTCTATTGTAAGTATTCCTAAATTTAAATTTGCTTTTTTAACTTCTACATGATTATCTAAATTAAATACTAAAGAAAAATTATTTTTTCTAATTCCACTGTGTAGAATTTTTTCTTTTTTTTCGATTAATTTAGATTTTTTTTGATTTCCTATAATTTTAAGTTGATTTTTATGAACACTTATATCTAAATCATCTTCAGAATATCCTGGTAAGCTGATAATCAATTCATATTTTTTTTCGTTTTTTTGAATCAAATCGTAAACAGGTGAAGAGGATATTGGTTTTTCTCCTGTCAGAGTACTAAACATTTTATCTATTTGATTAAATCTATCAGAAAAAATATTTTCGCTAAATGATGGCATTAAAGATAAAGAATGAAATTTCATGCTATCCTCCTTTTAAACGGCATTTTATTAAAATTTTTTATTTATATATAAATACCTTGATAAGGTATATTGAGTCATTTTTCTTTTTTTCAATATAAACGAAAAAATATTTTTTTCTTAATGGTTTTCAAAAAATGTTCGTTAAGACTGGAATTTTCTTTTATTTATTAAAACAACTAGATCTAAAACTTTACTTGAATAACCCGTTTCATTATCATACCAAGAAATTATTTTAATAAAATTGTTATTTAAAGCTAATCCTGCTCTTTCATCAAAAATAGATGTACATTTATTTCCATTAAAATCAGAAGAAACTACTTCTTTATTAGTATAACCTATGATATTTTTCATTTTATTTTTTGATTCAAATTTTATAACTTTACATAAATCAAGATAACTAACTGATTTTTTAAGTCTAACGGTGAGATCGATTACTGATACATTGGCTGTAGGAATTCGGAATGCTATCCCAGTTAATTTTCCTTTTAATTCAGGTAGAACTTTACCTACAGCTTTAGCAGCTCCTGTAGAAGAAGGAATGATATTTTGTAAAGCCCCTCTACCTCCTCTCCAATCTCTTATTGATGGACTATCTACTGTTTTTTGAGTGGAAGTTGTAGCATGTATTGTAGTCATCAGTCCTTCAATAATATTAAATTTTTTATGAATAACTTTTGCTATGGGTGCTAGACAATTTGTAGTGCATGAAGCATTTGAAACAATTTCTTCTCCTTTATATTTATCGAAGTTTACTCCTCTGACAAACATAGGTGTTTCATCTTTTGAAGGACCAGTAATAATAACCTTTTTGGCTCCAGCTATAATATGTTTATAGGCAGTTTCTTTTGTTAAAAAAATACCAGTTGATTCTATTACAGTATCGACATTTTCTCCTTTCCAATCTATGGCTTCAGGATTTCTTTCTGAAAAAATTTTTATTTTTTGTTTGTTTATTAATAAAAAATTGTTTTTTATTTCAATTTTTTTATTGAATGTTCCATGAGTAGAATCGTATTTAAGTAAATATGCTAAATAATTTATATCAACTAAATCGTTTATAGCTACTACCTGTATTTCTGATCTTTCTTGAGCTAATCTAAAAACTATTCTACCAATTCTTCCAAATCCATTAATCCCTATTTTAATAGTCATTACTTTGTTCTCTTTAAAGTTATAATTCAAAAAAATTTTGAAATTAAAATGATAATAAAATATTAATTTTTATTAATATTGCTAAAAAATATTTAAATAATTTGTTAAATTTAAATAAATATTTTGTTTAATAACAATTTCGAATAAAATATTAAGATTTTTTTAGAATAAAAATATTTATAATAAAGAAATTAACAAAATTTAATTTACTTAAAAGAACAAAAAATCTTTTAAAAAATATATTAATACCTAAATATATTTATTTTTTTAGATAATTATAGAATTGATTAATATGTAAAAAGTTGTATTTTTTAAATTTCTAAGTAAATGTTTATTTCTAGATTAGAAAATTATTCTATATAGAAATTTAAACTATTAATTTTATGTCTAAGTACATTTATTCAAGGCGAATATTTTAAAAAAAAAATAATTTTAAATATTTTCAAATTTAAAAATTACTTATTTTTTATTTTTAATTTTAAAATAACTATATTTTTGATAATATTGTATCAAATCTAAAAAATAAAGAATATTTAATTATATAAAAATAATTTTTTTAATATTTTTCAAAATATAAATACATTCATTTATTCAATTTCATCATTCAATTATATAAAAATAATTTTTTATTTTTGTAAAGATTTTTTTAAAAATATTTTTTAATTTTTTGATTGATTAAAATTTAAATTGTTGAATTTTTCATCTTAAAATTTTCGAATGTATTTATAAAAGAATTGCTAATACATTAGAAATCATAAAGATAATTTTTATTATATGATAACGTAAAAATTATGAATATTAAAAAATAAACAACTTATAAGTTATATTTATATTTTCATTAATTATTTAATTATTGTCAATAATATTATTTTTCTAAAAATATAATTTTTATATAAAATTTAATAATTAATCTAATTAAATTAGAGTTGTTATCATAAATAATTATTGGAATTAGATTTCTATCTTCTAAAAACTTAATTATGGTTTATTCAATATGTTTTCATTATTTTCTCTAGATTGTTTTGATAAAAATAAAAGAAATAAAGAAAAAAAAAAGTTTTTTTTAATAAATGAACCTGTTATACATTTGGAACATGGAATAGGAAAATATTTGGGATTAATTAATTTAAAAAATAATGAAATTGAATCGGAATATATTATGTTAGGTTATGCAGATAACACAAAATTATACGTTCCAATTTCTTCATTGCATTTAATTTCAAAATACAGGGGAATTAAAAGAGAAAATGTTATTTTAGATAAGTTAGGAAACGAAAATTGGAAAAAAGAACGGAAGAATACAATTAAAAACATTGAAGACACTGCAACTGCTTTATTAGATATATATTCAAGAAGAAAAGTAAAAAGAGGGTTTTCATTTAAGAAAAATATTGTTAAATACAATAAATTTTGTTCAAATTTTTTATTTAAAACAACTCCAGATCAGCAAAATGCTATTAACTCCGTATTACAAGATATGTATAAACCAATTCCTATGGACAGATTAATTTGTGGAGATGTAGGATTTGGAAAAACAGAAATAGCAATGAGAGCATCATTTGTAGCAACATCTAACAAAAAACAAGTACTTATTTTAGTACCGACAACTTTATTATCTCAACAACATTTTTTTTCTTTCAAAGAAAGATTTAAAAATTTTAAAACAAAAATTTCTGTCTTTTCAAGATTTTGCACAAAACAAAAAGAACAGGATTCTTTAGATAAGATTGAAAATGGAAAGATCGATATACTTATAGGAACCCATAAAATATTATTTAAAAAGATAAAATGGTATAATCTTGGATTATTAATTATTGATGAAGAACATAGATTTGGGGTAAAACAAAAAGAATTAATAAAAAAGTTTAATATAGATATTGACATATTGACTTTAACTGCAACTCCCATACCTAGGACTTTAAATATGTCTATAAATGGAATTAAGGACATTTCTATTATAAACACCCCTCCTAACAAAAGATTAGAAGTAAAAACATTTATTAAAAATTACGATTCTAAATTGGTTAGAAAAATTATTCTTAAAGAAATTAATAGAGGAGGTCAAGTTTATTATTTATTTAATAAGGTAAAGCATATTTATAAAATAGCTAATAAAATAAAAAAATTAGTACCTGAAGCCATTATAGATGTAGGTCATGGAAAAATGAAAGGAAAAGATTTAAAAAAAGTTATAAAAAATTTTTTCCATAAAAAGTTTAATGTTTTAGTATGCACAACTATTATAGAAACTGGAATTAATATAACCAATGTTAATACAATTATTATTGAACAAGCTGATAATTTTGGTTTGTCTCAATTACATCAATTAAGAGGTAGGGTCGGGAGATCTTTTCATCAAGGTTATGCCTGGTTGTTAGTTTATGATTATGAAAAAATCACAGAAGATGCTAAAAAAAGATTAGCTGCTATCTCTTCTTCAAAATATTTCGGAGCTGGATTAACCTTGTCGACCTATGATTCTGAAATTAGAGGAAGCGGGGAATTGTTAGGAAAGAAACAAAGTGGACATATAAAAAAAATTGGAATTTCTTTGTATTCAAAAATTTTAAAAAATGCTATTTGGAATTTAAAAAATAAAAGAAATTTTTCATTATCAAAAATAACTTCTTATAAACCAGAAATAGATCTAAAAATATCAGCTTTATTACCATCTAAATACATTTCTGATGTAAACACTCGTTTATTTTTTTACAGAAAAATATCTGATTGCCAAACAAAAAAAGAGCTAGATATTTTGAAAAACGAATTATTCTTAAAATTTGGAGTTATTCCAAATGTCACCAAAAATTTATTTGAAATTGAAAAAATTCGTTTTTTAGCAAAGAAAGTTGGAATTACTTATATTGCATTTTCTGAAAAAAATGGGAAAATAGATTTTTTAAAAAAAAATAAAATTCATGTAAAAAATTTGTTTAAAATATTAAATTTAGAAACAGAAGTTTGGAAGATAAATAAAAATTCATCTATTTCTTTTAAAAAAAAATTTTTCAAAAAGGTAGAATGTTTAATTTGGTTTAAAACTATATTAAAAAAAATAAAATATACAAAAAAATGATTTTTTATAAAAAAATATGTAATAATATTTATATATTCACGTGTTAAAATATATAAATTATTGTTGTAAAAAAAATATTTTTATTGAGGAGTATTAATGAAACTATTTATTTATATATCCTGTCCTGAAGATGAAACTATTGAAGTTTGGAAGTTTAAAAATTCTAATTCTATAGAATTAATTCAAAAGATATTTACACCCGGACAGGCTCAACCCATTAAAATTATAAAAAAAATCAATAAACTTTATGTAGGAATTAGACCAAAATACAGTATTATTACGTATAATATCAATCTAGATGGTACTTTAAATGAATTTTCTAGAACAAGATTGCCTGTTTCTCCAAACCACATTTCTTCTGATATAAATCAGAATTTTTTATTCGTTAGTTCATATAAATATGGAAGTATCGTTCTTTTGCCTTTAGATAATTTTTATGTTCCCCAAAAATATACACAAAAGATATCAATCCTAGATGGTTGTCATTTTTCTTATTTAGAAGAAAGAACTAATACTTTGTTTGTAACTTCTCTTCTAAAAGATAAAATTTATTTATATCCTTTTAAAAAAAAAATAGGATTAGAAGAAAAAAATTTTTTTTACATAGAAACGAATAAAAAATCTGGTCCAAGACATATGGCATTTCATAAGAAAAAAGAAATTGCATATTCAATTAATGAACTTAATAGCACAGTAAATGTTTGGAAATTAAGTAAAAATATAAAAAAAATAAAATGTATTCAAACAATAAATATTCTTCCGAATAATTATATAGGAAGTAGGTGGGCTGCTGAAATACGTTTAAATTTATTTAATAATTTTTTATATACTTCAGATCGAGCAGCAAATCTTATTTCTCTTTTTTCAATAAATGAAGAAACAAATTTACTTAAATTTGAGAAATGTTTTAAAACTGAAAATCAACCTCGTTCTTTTAACATCGATGAAAAAAACAAAAAATTAATTGTTCTTGGACAAAAATCTAATCGAATGATTATATATAATATATGTTCAAAAACAGGATACCTTTTAAAAGAAAAATCTATTTTAGTAGGAAAAGGCCCAATCTGGTTGGAAACCCTATATAAATAATTTTTTATTTATTTACATTTTTAAGTTTATAAATTTTATTTAAAATAAATAAATGTTTTCATATAAAAAACTTTTTATAATTTAACGATTGAATTATTAATTCAATAATTTTTTTTAATGATTTTTTATCTATGATATAAGCAGGCATGATATATATTAATTTTTTAAATGGTCTAATCCAAACACCGTTTTTAACAAAAAAATATTGTATTTTTTTTATGTTTATTTCTTTTTTACATTCGACAACTGCTATGGCGCCTAGGATGCGAATATCATGAACCATATAATGATTTCTTATTGGAAATAAGTATTTTGATAAAATTCTATAAATTTTAGAAACTTGTTTTTTCCAAATATTTTCTTTTAATATACTTAAATTTTCACTAGCAACAGCACATGCTAATGGATTTGCCATAAAAGTAGGTCCGTGCATCAGATATCCTGGATAATTATTGCTAATTTTTTCAGAAATTTTTTTGGTAGTTAATACAGCTGATAAAGTTAAGGTACCTCCTGTAATTGCTTTCCCTAAACATAGAATGTCAGGGAAAATTTTAGAATGTTCGTATGCAAACAATTTTCCAGTTCTTCCAAAGCCAGTAGCAATTTCGTCTAAAATTAAAGGAATTTTGTAATTTTTGCAAAGTAATTTAACTTTTTTTAAATATTTTGAATGATAGAATTTCATTCCTCCTGCTCCTTGAACTATTGGTTCTAAAATAACAGCAGCAATTTTTTTAAAATTTTTTTTTATTAAATTTTCGAAAGAATCTATATCTCCTTTTTTCCATTTTTCTCCAAATTTTGATTTAGGCGATTCAGCAAACAAATGAAGAGGTAAGTATTTTCTATACAATCGATGTATTGAATTTTTCGGATCAGAAATTGACATAGCTGAAAAGGTATCTCCATGATACCCACTTTTAATGGTTAAAAAATTTTTTTTTTCAGAATCTTCTTTAGCCCAATATTGAAGAGCCATCTTCATAGCTATTTCAATAGCAACTGAACCAGAATCAGCTAAAAAAACATACTGCAACTTTTTATGTGTCATAGAAATTAATTTTTTGCATAATGATATTGCAGGAGGATGAATTATTCCTCCAAACATGATATGAGAAACTCGGTTTATTTGATTTTTTAAGGCTTGATTTAAACGAGGATGGTTATAACCATGTATGGTTGCCCACCAAGAAGACATGCCGTCAATTAACTTTTTTCCATTATTTAATGTTAAATAAATTCCTTTAGCAGAGATTATAGGATAACAAGGTAATGGATTTTTTATTGAATCGTAAGGATGCCAAATATGTTTAGAATTAAAAATTAAATCATCTTTATTCATTTCAAATATATAAAAAATATAAATTTTCGTATAATATTTATTATAAACTTTTACTTTAAAAATTCCATAAATTAATTATAAGGTTAAATATGAGAAAATTGTGGTCTGTTTTAGAAACCAAAAAACTTTTTGAAATGTCTTTTTTAGACATTATGTTTCATGCTCAAAAAATTCATAGAAAAAACTTTGAACCTAATAAGATTCAAATCAGTACATTACTTTCTATAAAAACAGGATCTTGCCCCGAAGACTGCAAATATTGTTCTCAAAGTTCTCGATATAAAACCAATATAAAAAATGAAAATTTAATTAAAATAGAAAATATATTAAAAGCGGCAAAAAAAGCAAAAAAATCGGGCTCTGAAAGATTTTGTATGGGTGCTGCATGGAAAAATCCTAAAGAAAGAGATATGGCTTATTTAGAAAAGGTTATTCAAGAAGTTAAGAAATTAGGAATGGAAACATGTATGACATTAGGTTCTCTTTCTTTTGAACAAGCTAAAAGATTAAATAATGCTGGTTTAGATTTCTATAATCATAATTTAGATACTTCAGAAGAATTTTATAAACAAATAGTAACTACAAGAAGCTATCAAGAACGGTTAGACACTATTAATATAATTAGAAAAATAGGAATAAAAGTATGTTCAGGTGGAATTTTGGGATTAGGAGAATCTAAAGAAGACAGAATAAAGTTATTGATAAAACTATCTAGTTTACCTAAACCTCCAGAAAGTATACCTATTAATATGTTAGTTAAAATTCCTGGAACACCTATGGAAAAAAACAAAAATATTAGTAATCTTGATTTTATTAGAACTATAGCAGTTGCAAGAATAATGATGCCTACATCATTCATACGTTTGTCGGCTGGAAGAGAGCAAATGAGTGATGAAATGCAAACTATGTGTTTTATGGCAGGTGCAAACTCGATCTTCTATGGATCAAAGTTATTAACTACTAAAAATATTGCTGAAAAAAAAGATTTTTATTTATTTAAAAAATTAGGACTTAAAACTAATACAAAATTTTTCAAAGAAAAATAAAAAATAATTTTTTATTCGAAAAATTATTTTTTGTGTTCTAAATAAATAACATCTATAAAACATAAGTATAAAATTTTTTAAATAAAATATAATTCTAAAATTAAATAATTTTAGAATTATATTTAAAATTAATTTTTTTGAGAGTAATTGGTTGTTAACCATAAATTATTAATTATTTTATGCTATATTTATAAAAATGTTCTTTATATTTAAAAAAAAATGGAAAAAAAATATTTTATTACCGGAACAGATACTAATGTAGGAAAAACTACCGCAAGTATTTTTTTGTTAAAAATAGCAAAAAAGTTAGGTTATACTGCTATTGGATATAAACCTTTCGCTGCAGGTTGCAAAAAAACTAGATTTGGATTAAGAAATAAAGACGCTATTTTATTGAAAAAATACAGTACTATAAATTTATCCTATGAAAAAATTAATCCTTATGCTTATGAATTTTTTTCACCTCCTTCTTTTTTTTTAAAAAAAAATAAAATGAAAGATAAACATTTTAAAAAAATGTCTATAGGTTTGATTGAATTATCTAAAAAAGCTAATTGGATTTTAATCGAAGGAGCTGGTGGTTGGCATACTCCTTTATCTTTACATTTTAATTATTCTAATTGGGTTATTGAAGAAAAATTAAATGTAATATTAGTAGTAGGAATAAAAATGGGATGTATAAATCATGCTATTCTAACCAGCGAAGCTATTAAAAAATCTGGTTTAAATCTTTCAGGATGGATAGCTAATCACATTGACAATAAAACTCGAAATTCATTCTTATACGTAGATTACATTAAAAATATAATATCTTCTCCTTTTCTTGGAACAATCCCATATATTAAAAATAAGAAAAAAAGACACGATTTTAAAAGTAATTTGATTTTACCAGATATGTAATTTTCATCACGATTAAATTTAAAAAATGTTAAAGTCAAAAAACTAACTTTCTTAATTTTAAAAAGAAAATTAGTTTTATAAATCGTCATTTAATTTTAAAAAGTTAAATATTATAAACAGGATATTTTTTGCATAATTCTAAAACTTTCTTCTTTATTTCAATAATTCTTCCTTGATTCTGAATATCATCTAATATATCACTAATCCAAATTGCTACTTGACGAGCATCTGATTCTTTAAATCCTCTTCTAGTTATAGCAGGAGTTCCTATTCGAATCCCTGAAGTTATGAACGGATTTTCGTTATCGTTAGGAACCGTATTTTTATTTACGGTAATGTTGGCTTTACCTAAGGTTAAATCAGCTTCTTTTCCTGTTATCTTTTTATTTGATAAATTAATTAAAAATAAATGATTTTCACTTTTTCCAGATACGATTTTGTAGTTTCTTTTTATAAAGATATCTACCATCGCTTTTGCATTTTTTATTATTTTTTTTTGATATGAAACAAACCAAGATTCCATTGCTTCTTTAAATGATATTGCTTTAGCAGCTATAATATGAACCAGAGGACCTCCTTGATTTCCTGGAAATACTGAAGAATTCAGTAAAGAATAAAACTTTTCACTTTGATTTTTTGATAAAATTAATCCGCCTCTAGGTCCTCCTAAAGTTTTATGAGTAGTTGAAGTTACAACATGAGCGTAATCTATAGGATTAGGATATAAATTTGCTGCTACTAAACCAGCGATGTGAGCCATATCTACCATAAAATATGCATTTATTTTGTCTGCGATAATTCGAATTTTTTCCCAATTACAAATTCCTGAATAAGCTGAAAATCCTCCTATAATCATTTTAGGTCTATATTTTTTTGCTAATTTTTCTATTTCATAATAATTAATTTCTTCCTTTTTATTTAATCCGTATGAAATAACTCTGTATAATTTTCCGGATAAATTTACTGATGCTCCATGCGTTAAATGTCCTCCATGAGATAAAGACATTCCTAATATACAATCTCCAGGTTTTAGTAAAGCTGTATAAACAGAAAAATTAGCTTGAGATCCGGAATGAGGTTGAACGTTAGCATAATCAGCATTAAATAATTTTTTTGCTCTATTTATAGCCAAATTTTCTATTTTATCTACATATTTACAACCTCCATAATATCGTTTGTAAGGATAGCCTTCAGCATATTTATTAGTTAACCATGTTCCTTGGGCTTCCATTGTAGCTAAACTAGCATAATTTTCTGATGCTATGAGTTCTATATGATTTTCTTGACGATTTTTTTCTTTTTCTAATATATTCCATAGTTCCATATCATAATTAGAAATTTTTTTTTGAGGAAGAAACATTTTTTCTCCTAAAGTAAATATTACAAACAATGTTTATTGTTGTGCTAGAAACAAAATTTTTTTGTAAAACAAGTTTTTGTATTAAAAAAAATAAATTTTAAATTAATAGCTTTATTATACAATTTATGATTATTTTAAAAAAAAATCATAAAATTTTTTTACTAATAATGTTTTGAATTAAATCTATAAGATCATTATTGAGAATAATATTCTCTTTCAAGAAACATTAGTAATTTTTGCTCACAACATTTTAAATTAACGTTTTTTTTCAAATCTTTTACTAAAATATTTTTTTCATTTTTTTTTATTGAACTTACAACAATACAAAATCTTGAATTTAATTTACTAGCTTTTTTTAAATAATTTTTTTTAGTTACAAAAGATATTTCTAATAATGTTTTTATATTTCCAAATTTTTTTCTTATTTTTTGACTTAGTTTTAAACATTCTAAATATAAGTTTTTATCAAAAAAAACAATATATACATCAATTTTTATAATGGATGAGTTTGATTTATTTAAAATTAATGAACGTAAGAATAAAATTCTTTCCATTCCAACTGCACACCCAATTGCTGGGGTAGAATAGCCTCCAATTTTTTCTACAAGATTATCATATCTACCTCCGGCACATATTGTATTTTGAGATAGGTTAAAAGACTCGCATTTCCATTCAAAAACAGTATCATTGTAATAATCTAATCCTCTAACTAAATTATTATTAATTTTATATTTGATGTTTATAGAATCTAATAATTTGCATAAGAAATTGAATCGAAGAATAGATTTTTTACTTAAAAAATCAAATAATTTAGGTCCGCTAATAAGAATTTCTTGAATTTTTTTATTTTTACTATCCAAAATTCTCAGTGGATTTTTAAATAATCGATTTTTAGATTGTTGATCTAAAACTGATTTTTTTTTACTAAGAAATTTAATTAATGCCTTTTGATACTTTTCTCGATCTTCTATCGAACCAATAGTATTAATTTCTAAAGTTAAATATTTTTCAATGTTAAGTTTTTTCCACCAACTAATATTAAGTAATATAATCTCTAAGTCAATTTCAGGCTCTAAATACCCAAACACTTCGATTCCTAATTGATAAAATTGTCTGTACCTTCCTTTTTGGGGTCTTTCATATCTAAACATTGGTCCAATATACCATAATCTTTGTTTTTTTTTATATATCAAACCATGATTTAGAGAAGCTCTAACGCAGCTAGCTGTTCCTTCTGGACGTAAACAAATTTCATTTTTACTTTTATCTTTAAAAGAATATATTTCTTTTTCGAAAATATCAGTAACTGTACCAATTGATTTTTTAAAAAGCATTTTTTTTTCTATAATGGGAAATCGAATTTCATCATAACAATAATTGATCAATACTTTTTTAAAAATATTTTCTATTAAGTTCCATTCAATAACTTCAGTTGGTATTAAATCATGCATACCTCTTACAATTTGGATCTTACCATTCATTTGTTTTTCCTGTAAATTAATAAACTTTATAACAATTTTTCATATTTTTATATTATTGTTTAATTGTCCGCATGCGGCTGTAATGTCTTTTCCTCTATTTTTTCTGATAGAATTAAAAATTCCTTTTTTTGTTAAAAAATCTGAAAAACAAAATATGTTTTTTTTAGTACTACTTTTGTACATAGAATTCGGGAAACAATTCCAAGGTATTAAATTAACTTTACTAGGAATATTTTTTAAAATTGTTACTAACTCTTTAGCATCTTTTAAAGAATCGTTAATATTATTAAGCATAACATATTCTATAGTTATTTTTCCTTTATTGGCTTTAGAATTTTTGAGGTAATTATTTGCTGACTGTAATACCGATTTAATATTATATTTTTTATTGATAGGCATTAGTTTACTTCTAATTTGATCGTTTGAGGCATGTAAAGAAATAGCAATTTTAATATCTTGAACTTTACTTAATTTGTCAATTATAGGTACTATACCTGCTGTTGATAAAGTCACTTTATATTTTGAAAAATTAAAACCATATTTATTTAATATAATATCTAATGCTATTGTTACATTTTTTAAATTTAATAAAGGTTCTCCCATACCCATAAAAACAATGTTAGTTATTTTTTTTATTCTATTTTTTTTGTCATAAGCTAATTTCATTAAATTCCATAATTGTCCTACAATTTCAAAAACTTGCAAATTTTTTTTAAATCCCATTTTCCCTGTATAACAAAAATCACATTTTAAAGCACAACCTACTTGAGAAGAAACACAAATGGTTGTTCTATGTTTTTCTGGAATATATATAGTCTCAACATATTTTTTATTAGTTAAAAAACTCCATTTTATTGTTCCATCAATTGATTTCTTTTTTTTGATGAATTTTGGAGAATAAATAATAGAATATTTTTTTAATTTTTCTTTTAACTTTGTACTTAAATTAGACATTTTTGAAAAGTCATCACAAAAATAATGATATATCCAATGCATAATTTGATTTGCCCTAAAAGGTTTTTCTTCAATGTTAATCAAAAAACCACGCATCTTTTGAAGATTTAAATTTAATAAATTTATCTTAGAAATTGTCTGAAAATTAGTTTGAAAATTTGAAATAATATTCACTTTTTTCTTTCCCGTAGAAAAATGTATATATATACATACTATATATAATAATATGATTTTAAAAAACATTTCGTGATTGCTGATTAATTAATGTCAAAGACACATAAGCACTTAACTGATATAATTAATTTTATTTATATTTATGTAAGAATAATAATATGCATCCAATGTTAAACATTGCCATCAGAGCAGTTAGACAAGGTGGAACCATTCTTGCTCATGATTTCGACAGTCAAAACATTTTTTTAAAAAAAAATCCCGAATATTTAAAAAAAATAGAAAAAACTATTTTTTTTTCTTATCAAACAATGAAAAACATAATTTTTCAAACTTACCCTACGCATTATATATGTCAAATTAACAAAAATTTTAAAAAAAATAAAATTAAGAAAATTCAATGGTTAATTAATCCTTTGCATGGAATTGAAAATTTTAAAAATAATTTTCCTCATTTCTGTATTTCAATTGCAATAATAATAAATTTTAATTTAGAAGTTTCAGTAATTTATGATCCGTTAAAAAACGAATTATTTACTGCTGTTAAAGGAAGAGGGGCTCAATTAAATGGTTATAGAATTAGATGTAATAACGATTACGTATATAAAAAAATAATAATAGGAATAAATCAACCATTTAACTGTAAAAAAAATATTTTATATTATCAAGAAATATTTAGAAATTTTCATTTTAAAAATATATATTTTAGATGCACAGGATCTAAAATGTTAGATTTAGCATATTTTTCTAGTGGTAGATTAGATGGATTATGTTATTTTAATTTAATTAATATATCAGATTATTATATGGCTGGAATATTGCAAGTACAAGAATCTGGTGGATTAATTAGAAATTTTTATGAAAAAAATAATTTTTTAGAAAAAAATTCAATATTAATAGGAAATTCCTCTTGTTTGAAAAAAATTCTTGATAATGTTTAATACATATTATGTTAATGAGTATCAATAAAATTTTTTATTTCTTTAGAATTTTTTGTTTAAATTTATATTTAATTATAATTATATCGAATATTTAATCTATATAATTTATTTTAAATATACGAAAATTTTTTCTGAGATATAAATTTCGTATATTTAACAATTAACTGAAAAACTTTTCTAACCTATGTAAAATTTTTTGCAATTATTGATGAAATCAAACAATTTTTTAAATAAAAAAATATTATTTTTAAAAAATGATTCTGGTAATAAAGTTAAGAATACACTTACAATTGTAGGAATAAAAAACAAATGTTGATATAAAGAAATATTTTTTCCATAAAGAAAAAATTCTAATATTTCTGAAATTATAGGAATAATTAAAAATACTATTGAAGCATAAAAATTATTGATATATTTTTGAAGATAAAAATACATTAAAATTGCACCTATGCTAACAAAAGTACTTAAATAAAAAACTGAAATTATAGAGACAAATGAAAATTTCTTTATGCAAGGAGATTCAATAAACCAAGAAATTGTTATTAACAATAAACCGGAAAAAAGGGAAGGCGCAGTATTAAATGTAATAATTGAAACTCTATAAGATTTTTTTTTACATTGTATATAAATAATAGCATGACAAATCATTGCACCTATTAATGCTACCATTCCAATTAAAACATTATAATGACATAAATATAGTTCTTTTCCTAACAAGAGGATTAATGATAACATTGAAGTAAATATTCCTAATTTCCTTAGAAAATATATTTTTTCTTTTAATAAAATAATAGATGATATTAATACAATTACAGGCATATTTGAAAATATAATTGATGCTAAAACAGAATTCAAAATACTACCTGCATATAACATTAATGAAAATGGAAGAAAAAAATAAAAAATAGATATTAAAAATTGAAATTTTTTTTGACCTTTAGGAAAAAATAAAGGAACTTTTTTAAAATAAGCAATTATTAGTAATATCGGAAATGACAATAAAAATCGAAATCCGGTAGCAAATAAGGGAGGAATAGTATCAGTTGCTATTTTCATAGCGATCCATGTTGTTCCCCATATAAAAGAAATTAAAGTAAATAATGAGATTATTATCACTGTTTGCACCAAAAATCTCCTATTTTATATAACGAATAAAATTAAACGAGTATTTTTTATAAAAAAATTAACTTTTAAAATCATTTAAACCAAAAAAAATTTTTATAAAAAATTAAAAAAGTTATATATTTTATGTTAATAATAATATTAATAAAAAATAAAAAATAAAAAATAAAAAATAAAAAATAAAAAATGAAAAAGATATTAAAAAAAATATATGAAAAAAAGAATTTAACTGAAATAGAAAGTTATATATTATTTAAAAATATTATAAAAGGAAAATTAACATCAATACAATTGTCAGCAGTTTTAATATCAATGAAAATAAGAGGAGAAACAGACTTAGAAATATTAGGAGCTGTTCAAGCATGTTTAAAATATTCAAAACCTTTTCCAGCCCCATCTCATATTTTTGCAGATATCGTTGGTACAGGAGGAGATAAATTAAACAAAATTAATATTTCAACTATTAGTGCTTTTGTAGCTGCATATTGTGGTTTTAAAATTATAAAACATTGTAATTATAGTATCTCAAGTCAATCTGGATCCGCTGATTTTTTAAAATCATATGGCATTAATCCTAAAGTTTCAGTTGAACATTCTTTAAAATCACTTAAAAAAAATAATATTTGTTTTTTACTTGCATCAGAATATCATTCTGGTTTTCGATTTTCAACATCAGTTCGAAAAGAATTAAAAACTAGTACTATTTTTAATATTATAGGACCGTTATTAAATCCAGCCAGACCTGCTTTAGCTGTTATTGGTGTTTATACTAAAAAATTATTAGTACCAATTAGTAAAATATTAAAAAAATTAAAATATCAACATGTAATTTTAGTAAATAGCAATCAATGTGATGAAGTAACTTTATGTAATGAAACAAAAATTGTAGAATTATATAAGAACAAAATAAAATCTTATACTTTATGTCCGGAGGATTTTGGTATGAATTCATATTCTAAACAGGCATTAATAGGAGGTACGGTAAAAGAAAATTACGAAATTATGAAATCTATTCTAAAAGGTGAAGGAGATTCCGTTTACACTGAAACGATATCAGCAAACGTAGGGTTATTATTAAAGTTATTTGGTCATAAAAATTTAAAAGAAAACTCTAATTTAGCCTTCAAAAGTATTAAAAGTGGGAAAGTTTATAACTTTATAAAAAATTTTTCGAAAAAGGAAAATTATGATTAATTCTATCTTAAAAAAAATTGTAATAGATAAAATTAGTTGGATTAAAGATAGAAAAAAAAAAGAACCTCTAGATAAATTTCAGAATTTTTTAAAAAAATCTGAAAGAAATTTTTATTCTTCTTTATCAAGAAAAAAACCAAATTTTATTTTAGAATATAAAAAAAAATCTCCTTCTTTAGGTATTCTTAACAAATATCTAAGCATTTCAAAAATTTCTGAAATATATAAAAAATATGCTAATTCAATATCGGTTTTAACTGATGAGAAGTATTTTTTAGGAAAATTTGAATACTTAAATATCATAAGGAAAAATGTAAGTCAACCAATTCTATGCAAAGATTTTTTTATTGATCCATATCAAATATACTTAGCCCGTTATTATGGAGCAGATGCCGTTTTATTAATGTTATCGATATTAAATGATCATCAATATCTTTTTCTTTCAGATCTAGCAAAAAAACTAAACATGGGAATACTTACCGAAATACACGATAAAAAAGAACTAAATAGAGCTATTTACTTAAAAGCTAAAATAATTGGAATTAATAATAGAAATTTAAATGATTTATCTGTAAATATTAATAAAACAAAAGAATTAGCTCCTTTAATTCCTAAAAATATTATAACAATTAGTGAATCAGGAATAAATGACTATTCTCAAATAAGAAAATTAAGCAAAATAGTAGATGGATTTTTAATTGGTACATCTTTAATGAAATCAAATAATTTAAATTTAGATATACGAAAGTTAATTTTAGGAAATAATAAAATTTGTGGTTTAACCAATTTAAAAGATGCAAAAAAAGTAAAAAATTCAGGTGCTATTTATGGAGGACTAATTTTTTGTCCTTATTCTAAAAGAAAAATATCTATTAATACTGCGAAAATATTAACAAACTCAATTAATTTTAATTATGTTGGAGTATTTCAAAATTCTTCTATGGATTTCATTTTATCAGTAATAAAAAAAGTAACTTTGAAAGCTATTCAATTGCATGGAGATGAAAATCAAGAATATATTTCTTCTTTAAGAAAAAAAATTCCTAAAAATATTGCCATATGGAAAGTCTATAGTATTTCTAAAAAATTTCCTTCTTTAAATTTAAAAAACGTAGATTACTATTTATTTGATAATTTAAATGGAGGAAGTGGAAAAACATTTGATTGGTCCATTGTTAAAAACAAAAAATTAGGAAAAGTGTTATTAAGTGGAGGAATTAACAAAAATAATTGTTTATCAGCTTCAAAATTGGGTTTTTGTGGATTAGATTTTAATTCTGGTGTAGAAAAAAAAATTGGAATAAAAAGTAACAAAAAAATTAAATCTGTATTTAAAATATTAAGAAACTATTCTTAACATGAAAAAAAATAAAAAATAAGAAGAAACAATGAAAATATTAAATTCATATTTTGGAAAATTTGGAGGTATGTATGTTCCTCAAATTTTAATTCCAGCCTTATATGATTTAGAAAAAGTATTTATTAATTGTAAAAAAGAAAAAAAATTTAATGAAGATTTATCTAAATTATTAAAAGATTATGCAGGTAGGCCCACTCCTTTAACTTTATGTAAAAATTTAACCAAGTGTACAAATACTCGGATTTACATTAAAAGAGAAGATTTATTACATGGAGGTGCTCATAAAACTAATCAAGTGTTAGCTCAAGGTTTGTTATGTCTGAAAATGAATAAAAAAGAAGTTATAGCAGAAACAGGGGCGGGGCAGCATGGGGTAGCTGTTTCCATGATTTGTTCTCTATTAGGATTAAAATGTAGAATTTATATGGGTGCCAAAGACATTAATCGTCAAAAATTAAATGTTTTTAGAATGAAATTAATGGGTTCTAAGATAATTCCTGTAAGCATTGGTTCTTCTAGTTTAAAAGATGCTTGCAATGAAGCGTTAAGAGATTGGTCAGGCAGTTATGATCGTTCTTATTACATGTTAGGAACTTCTGCTGGACCTCATCCATATCCTAGTATTGTTAAAGAATTTCAGAAAATTATAGGAAAAGAAAGTAAAATTCAGATTTTAAAAAAAGAAAATCGTTTACCTGATGCTGTAATTGCATGTGTAGGAGGAGGTTCTAACGCTATTGGAATATTTTCTAGTTTTATTAAACATAAAAGTGTTCGATTAATAGGAGTTGAAGCAGGTGGAAAGGGGTTAAATACTAATCACCATGGTTCTTCATTAACATTAGGAGAAACAGGTATATATTTTGGAATGAAATCTAAAATATTACAAACTAGTGAAGGTCAAATTAGAAATTCTTCTTCTATTTCGGCAGGATTAGACTTTCCTTCTGTAGGACCAGAACATGCCTGGTTACAATCTATTGGTAGAGCTGAATATTTTTCTATAAATGATATGGAAGCTTTAGAAGCATTCGAAATTCTTTGTAAAACAGAAGGAATTATTCCTGCTTTAGAATCTGCTCATGCTTTATCTTATGCTATTAAATTAATGAAAAAAAATCCCCGTAAAAAACAATTATTCATTGTAAATCTTTCAGGAAGAGGGGATAAAGATCTTAATACTGTTTATAATTCTTTAATTAAAAAAGAGAAATAATATGTCAAGATACAAGTATATGTTTAATCTTCAAAAAAAAACGAAAAATGAAGGTGTTCTTGTTCCATTTATAACAGTAGGAGATCCTTCTTTTAACTTTTTTTTAAAAATAATTGATGTTCTTATAAAAAATGGAGCTGATGCATTAGAGTTAGGAATTCCTTTTTCAGATCCTATGGCAGATGGCCCTGTTGTACAACAGGCAAATTTAAGAGCTTTTAAAGCAGGTATTAACATTGAAACTTGTTTTTCTTTATTATCAAAAATTAGAAAAAAATATCCTAAAATTCCTATTGGAATATTAGTATATGCCAATATTGTTTATAAATATAAAATATCGAATTTTTATACTCAATGTAGTCATGTTGGAATAGACTCTATTTTAATACCAGATGTACCAATAGAAGAATCTTTACCTTTTTATAAAGAATCAATAAAAAAAAATATATCTCAAATCTTTATTTGTCCTCCTAATGCAAATATTTCTTTTTTAAAGAAAATTTCGTTATATGCAAAAGGATATATTTATATGGTATCTAGACCTGGAGTAACAGGAATTGAAAAAAAATCTTATACTATTGATAACAATATAATTAATACATTAAAAAAATATACTTCAGTTCCTATTTTACAGGGATTTGGAATTCATAAAAAAAAAGAAATCAAAGATTCCATTGAAATGGGAACATCAGGAATAATCTGCGGATCAGTCTTAATCAAAATAATAGAAAAGTATTCTGAAGAAAAAAAAATACTTAAAAAAATTAAAAAGAAAATAAAGTTTCTTAAATTATCTACTAAAAATATATTTTAAAATTAAAATGAATCATTGTTTTTTTTAAAAAAATTAATGTATAAATTTTAAATAAGATTTTTTTAGAAATTCAGTTCTATATAAAGGATGGCGAGATATGTATTTTACAAATAAATTAATACTCAATGATACTAAAAATTTTTTTACAAAAAATTTTGGAACAATATTATTAATTTCCATATTTTCAGCGCTAGTAGCAATAATTATAAATTATTTTATTGCTCCAGATTATAGAAAACTAAATATTTTTTATGAATTAGACAAATATAATGCTGGTTATTTATTTAACAAAATTCAAAATATGCATTTTTCAGAACAAAAAATATTATTTAGAACATTATTTGCAAAAATTTTTTCTTATTTAATAGGAAATACAATTTTATTAATTGGAATAATAGGTTTTCTTGAATTCATTTTTCTAAATAAACTCGATTCATGGAAAAAAAAAATTCATAAAATGATTATTTTTTTTCCAAATTTATTATTATTAGTGATTATATTAACAGTAATTATTCAATTTGGTTCTATGATATTCATAATTCCTGGTTTATTTATATCAAGTTTATTGTCATTATCTCCTATTATATTATTTATTGAAGAAAAAAATGTAATTTTTTCAATTAAAAAAAGTATAAATTTAACTTTTAAAAATATGAAATTTATTCTTCCTAGCATAATATTTTGGATGTTTAGTAAAATGCTAATTTTAATTGTTAGTTTAATTTCTCATATAATAATTCCTCCATATTTAAACATTTTTTTATTGTATGGAATTAATAATATTTTATTGTCTATTTTAATAATTTATTTATTTCGTTTTTATGTACTTGTTATTATTAAAGATAAAAATTTTTTATAAAAATAGATGTGTAAAAAAACTGTTTTTTTTATATATTAAATATAATATTTCTATTACTTCGTTTATTCTTATTTTTAATTTCTTATTATTAATGTTTATTAAACATAACAATTTTTTATTTTTTGTAGAATACTAATCTCTTAATATTTTTAAAATAATTTATAAAATATTAATAATAACAATCAATTCAGCAAAAAATATAAATAATGTTCTCTTTGAATTTATTTTTTTAGTATTTATTTATTATAAAAATAATTTGGTGGACTAGTTGCATTTTTATTAAATATTTATTATATGTTTTATATTAAAAAGAAAAAACAATTTTTAAATTTAATAAGGAAAATAGTTTCGATATGGAAATAGAAAAAAATAGACCTACAGGAAAAATGGTTTTACGTACAGTACCTACAAATTTGAATACCAATTCAAATGGAGACGTATTTGGAGGATGGATAATGTCAAAAATGGACATAGCTGGAGCTATTCTTGCTAAAGAAATCTCTCAAGGAAAAGTAGTTACTGTTCAAGTTAATAACATAACTTTTTTAAAACCAGTTTCTATTGGAGATATCGTTAGTTGTTATGTCGATCTTGTAAAAATAGGGAAAAGTTCTATTTCCATTAATATAGAAATATGGATAAAGAAAATTTTTTCTAAATCCACAAAAAAAAAATATATTGTTGCAACATCAAATTTTATATATGTAGCTATTGACGATACAGGAAAACCTCGCATTTTTTTAATCTAAAAAAGATTAAAACAATAATTTTTTTAAAATTTATGTATGAAAAAATTTACATAAATTTACTAATGTTTTACATTTCATGTATGTTTTCATAAAAAATTTTTTTATGTTTTGAAAAACATACATGAATATATCAATATTATCATATATAAAAAGAACATTTTAAATAGAAACAGTTTTTAATCAAAGAAAATTAATTTTTTGATTATTGGTTAAAATAATTTTTGAATCTAAATATTAAAATTATCCAAATAAAAGATAAGCTTAAAAAATTTAATGATCTTGAAATTTTAAGTTTCCAAACATAAAAGTTCTTTATTAAACGTTTTAGAAGAAATTCTAGAAAATTTAAGACTATTATTAATAAAAATAAAAAAAAGAGCAAAATTAAAAGAAAAAGTAAAACCAAAGATAAAAAAAATAATTAATACACAAAAATGTTACAAGAAGATGAGATTAATCCTAAAAAATTATCAAAAAAAATAAACTTGAAAAACTTATAAACAAGAAAAATAAATCAATTTTTTTCGAAAAATATAAGTATACTAACGAAAATAGTAAAGTTAAAATGAGAATAGGGAAGGGTAAAATGTCCATTACTATAAAAATAGTAATTTTAAAAGAAGAAAAAAATTAAAGGATTTTCTTTTATTAAAAAAAAGATATATATTTTTTATATATTCAAAATATTAATATAATATAAATTTATTTTTATATTTAATTTAGTAAAAATAAAAAATTTAAAAAAAATAATTTAAATTAGATGTGATCTACTTTTTCATGAAGTAATAAAAAATTTTATAAGAATGATATTCTTAGCATATTACCAGAAAACTAACAAATTATTTTAATTTAAACAGCAATTGAATTGATTAAAAATAAAAAAATAGTTTTTGTTTGCATTAATAAAACCATTTTTTAATGTTAAAAAGTATAAACTTTTAACATTTTAAATGTTTATTTTGAATAGTGTCCCATTTTTTTTTCTTTGGTAGTTAAATAATTTAAATTATTGGAATTCTTTCCTACAATAATAGATACTCTTTCTATAACATCTATACCTGAATCATTAAAAATTTTTATTTTCATAGGATTATTGGTTAACAATTTTATTTTTTTTATATTTAATAAATTAAATATATCTATACAAATAGAAAAATCTCTTTCATCTGCAGAAAAACCTAACTTTTGGTTTGCCTCTACAGTATCTAATCCATTATCTTGTAAGGAATAAGCTTTAATTTTGTTTAACAAACCAATATTTCTTCCTTCTTGTCGATGATAAATTAAAATACCTCTATTTTCTAAGGAAATTAATTCTAACGCTTTTTTTAATTGAAATCCACAATCACATCTTAAGCTAAAAAAAGCATCTCCTGTTAAACATTCAGAATGTATTCTTGACAATATAGGAATATTTTTACTTACATCTCCAAAAATTAAAGCTACATGATTTTTATCACTATTTTTTTCTTTAAATCCCATAATTAAAAAATTACCCCATGGGGTAGGTAAATTAGCTTCTGATATTTTTTTAAGTTGCATAATAGAATCCTATTTATTTAAAATGTACCGAAAAAAAATTAAATTTTTACTGATAATGATCAAAAATAAACATTAATAAGTTTAATTTATTATAAATGAAGTTAATATATATTTTATAAATCTTATTTTCGATAAAATTTTTTTTAAATTATTTTTTTAGTTTATATATTTTAAATTATTAAAGTTTTATCAAAAAATATTTTTTACATTAAGAACGTATATATATTTACAAAAAATTAAATTATTTAATTCCTTAAATTTTAAGATATTTAAAATATATCTATAAATTGAATTACTATTATTACTTACTGATTTTTAAATTTAGAAAAATACAATTTATTATTTATTAAAATAATTTGAAATAAATTTTAAAAAAAATTTTGTTTAAATTAAAAATCTAAATTATCTATTTCTTACCTAAAAATTTTAATTTGATCTTTTGCGTGATAAGAGGAACGAACAAAAGGACCGCAAAAAGCACTTGTAAAACCCATAGAAAAAGCTTCTCTTTCGAAATCTTTAAATTCTTTAGGAGTAACATAACGTTTTACAGGTAAATGAAATTTACTAGGTTGTAAATATTGACCTATAGTTATCATATTTACTCCATTATTTCTTAGATCTTTCATCACTTGAATAATTTCTTTATCAGTTTCACCTAAACCTAACATTAATCCAGATTTGGTTGGAATTTTAGGATTTTTAATTTTAAAAGTATTTAATAAACTCAAAGATGAAAAATAATTAGCTCCAGGTCTTATTACTGAATACAATCGAGGAACGTTTTCTAAATTATGATTAAATACGTCAGGAAGTTCTGATTTGATTATTTTTAAAGCAATATTAATTTTTTTTCTGAAATCAGGTACTAAAATTTCTATCTTTACATTTTTTACTTTTCTTATTTCTCTAATACAATTTGAAAAATGTTTTGCTCCTCCATCATGTAAATCGTCTCTTGCAACAGAAGTAATTACTACATAATTTATATTCATATCTAAAATGGTCAAAGCTAAATTTTTAGGTTCTTTTTTATCTAAAGGCATAGCCCTTCCATTATTTACAGCACAAAAAGGACATTTTCTAGTACAAACTTTTCCAAGAATCATGAAAGTAGCTGTACCACGCTGAAAACATTCCCTTAAATTCGGACATTTCGCTTCTTCGCAAACAGAATTTAGTTTCTTTTTTCTTAGTTTATCAACTATATCATTAACTTTTTCTGAATTTATTGGAACTTTTATTTTTATCCAATTTGGTTTTTTTAGCATAATTTATGAAAAATATTTATTTTTAAATAAAAATCATTTAATTTTAAACAATCTACCAATTCTAGCATAAAAAAAAGAAAAAAATTAACAGAAAAATAATTAATTATTAATATTTTTAAATTCTTTTATTATATTTTTTTTTAAGAGGTTCGTAATATTTTTTAATTTTTTGTTAGATGTATAATTAACAATATTAGTCATTTTTATTGTTTTATTCCCACAAGGAATAATGTTTCGAAAAGGACTTAAATCCATATTTACGTTTAATGATAAACCATATAGGGAACATCCATTTTGTATTTTTAATCCTAACGAACAAACTTTTTTATTTTTTATAAAAACTCCTGGCATATTATTCTTAATATTCCCAAAAATATTAAAAATATTTAACGTATTCAAAATAATTTTTTGTAATATTTCAATTAAATGTCGAACATGTATTTTTCTTCTTTTTAAATCAATTAAAAAATACATTAATTTTTGCCCTGGTCCATGATAAGTAATTTGTCCTCCTCTATCACTATTAGCAACTGGGATGTCGATAACATTAATAATATTTTTTTTATTTTTTATTTGACCTTGAGTATAAATAGAATAATGCTCAACTAACCAAACTTCATCTAAAGTACTCTTTTTTCTTAATGAATTGAATTCAAACATAGAATCAACAATGCTTTTCCAATTTTTTAAACCCAAATCACGAATTATAATTTTTTGATTATACAAATTTAATTCCTATTTAATCTTCAAAAGATAAAAATTTTTCAATTAAACAAATATTGAATTTTTGTTTATTTTTTTAAAAACCATTAATACATAAAAATATTTTTTATACATTAAAAATAGATTTAATACTAGCAATTATGAACTCAACTCCTATAGAAAACAATAATAAACCCATAATTTTAGTCATAATATTAATACTATTTTTTCCAAGAAATCTAACTATACAGGGAGATATTTTAAATAATGCCCAACAAAAAAATGAAAATATTAAAATTGTTACACTACAAATGATTAAATTTTGTAAACTAGAATGTTGGCTACCCCAAACAATAGTGGAGCTAATAGCTCCTGGCCCAGCTATTAAAGGCATTGCTAAGGGAATTACACTGACATCATCATTTTCAGAATTACATTTAGAAGAATTTTTGTTTTTTTCTTTTAAAATTTTCCCATTTAACATAGAAAAAGCAATAGCTATGACTAATATACCTCCAGCAATTCGAAAAGAATTAATTGAAATTCCAAAGGTATTTAAAATAATTTTTCCAAAAATCAATGAAACACATAAAATAATACTGACGGATATATTAGCAATTAAATTAGTTCGATTTCTTTCTTCGATCGTTTTTTTTCTAGTTATAGTAGTAAAAATTGGAATTAATCCTATAGGGTTTACTAATGCAAACAAACTAAAAAAAAATTTTATATAAATAAAAAAATCAATAAAAAACATATTCATATGTTATTTCCTTATTTTTAAAGTTAAAAACTTAAAAAAAATAAATTAAATGGATATTTTTTTAAAAAAATACTTAATTTATAAAAATTAAGTTTTTATTTATAACTTATAAATAAAAATTAATTAAAAATATTTTTTTAGAAAAAACTTTTAAACAGAAAAATATTATTTTTTATATTGGAGAAGCTATTATGCTTCTTCTATTCATTTGAATATCTACTATAGTTACCTTTAATATATCTGATATCTTATAAAATTTTTGTTTCATAACTTCTATAATTCCATGTTCTCTATTGCATACTACTTCATTTTTTTTGGAATGTAAAAATAATAAAGGAATAAATACATATGCTCCATTCTGAATAATTCTTGCTTTTATTCCATTATTATAAACATCTATGATTTCTGCAGTATAAATTTTGTTTTTTTCATCTATTTTTTTAAAAAAATTTAAATATAACCAACCTTGTATTTCTCTTTCAGCCATTTTATTTTTTCTTCGTTGTTCATTTATTTTAGACAATATAGATTTTTCTGGAATCTCAATCTTTTCTTTTTTAATGATAGATTTTAAAAGTCGATGATTTATCATATCTCCATATTTTCTGATAGGAGAGGTCCAAGTTGCATATATTTTTAATCCTAATGCTAAGTGAGGTTTAGGTCGTCTACTTATTTTTCCAAAAGCTTGAAACTTACGTATTCTAGCTTCAAGATAATTATTAGATAAGTTTTCAATAATAGAACTTAATTTTTTAAATCCTTCTAAAGTATTAATTTCTTGACTATCAATAAAAATTCCATAATTAATTAATAATTTACTTGTATTTTCAGCATTTTTTGAATTAAATCCAACATGAGTGTTATATATTCCAAAACCTAATTTTTTAAATAAAATGTTTGCTGCGCTTATATTTGCAGAAATCATTGCTTCTTCTACAATTCTATTTCCTATTTTTCTAGGTTCAGTATATATGTTTATAATTTTTCCTTTTGGATCAATCTGAAATCGATATTCAGGTCTTTCTTTAAAGATCAAAGCGTTTTTTTTTCTCCATTTAATACGAAGTAAACAAAATTTTTTTAATAAAATTAATTGTTTTTTTATAGAAAAATTATTAGGCTTCCAATTTCCAATATTGTTTAACCAGTTAGAAACATTTAGATAAGTTAATTGTTCTCTAGATTTTATCCAAGCTAAGAAAAATTTAGTTTTTTTTTGAAGAATGTTTCCAAATTCATCGATAAGCATTTTGCATACCAATGATGGTCTTCTTTTATTCGGCCGTAACGAACATAAATTTTCTGACAATGATCTAGGTAACATAGGTACATTAAATCCTGGAAAATAACTAGTAAAAGAACGATCTTTAGCTAACTCATCTAATTTACTTCCAACAGAAATATACGAAGTAGGATCTGCAATGGCAACTATTAATTTAACATTACCATTCTTTTTCTTTTGAATAAATAAAGCATCATCAATATCTTTGGTGTTATCATTATCAATTGTAAAAAAATCTAAATTTGTTAAATTTTTTCTGTTTAGTTCATCCGGAATAAATTCTATATCATTTTTAATATCGATTAAAGGTTCTCTTTTTTTTAAATTATATTTAGATAAAATTACATTCCAAAAATAAAATGGTTCATTCGAACTTATTATAAATTCTATAAGTTCAGCAAAAAAAAATTTATATCCATTTAATTTATGGTTTACTAATTTTGCAATTACCCAATCTCCTTCTTGAAATGTATGTAAAATATCATTTTTTTTAGAACAAAAAATATCTTGTTTCACTAATGAATTTTCTGGAACTATAAAAAATACATCTTTCTTTTTTTGTATTTTTCCTATAAATTTATCTAAAGAAGGTGCTAATAATTTTTTTATATATACAGTTTCTTTATTATTATCTAAAATAATATCTGCTTTTACTCTGTCTCCGTGTATCACTTTCTTCATTTCTTTTGAAGATATAAAATAAGATTTACGAGTATTTGTTTCTAGAAAACCAAATTTTTTTTGAGTAGTTTTAATTATTCCTTCTATTTCTATTATAGATTTTTTTTTTCCTAATTTTTTCTTTAACTCTATTAATAATGGATTTTTATAAAACATAACATTACAACCTAATTTTCAAGAAATACATGAATTTTTTTACAAAAAAATAATTTTTTTAATAATTATTTTTTTATATTTTTAAATATAAATGCAACATTTTTATGCACAAAAAATATTAATTCTAAGTTGAAATATTAAATCCTCCATCAACATAAATAACTTGCCCGGTAATTCCTGAGGATAATTCAGAAAGTAAAAAAACTGCTGAATTTCCTATTTTTAAAGTATCTATAGGAGTTTTAATAAAACTATTTTTAATAGAATGATCCATAATTTTTTTAAAATTTTTAATACAGTATGAAGAAACAGTTTTAATCGGGTTCGAAGAAATAGCGTTAACGCGAATATTATTTTTTCCTAAAGAAAATGCCATGTACCTAACATTTGATTCAAGAGAAGCTTTAGCTAGTCCCATAACATTATAGTTTGGAACTACTCTATTAGAGCCTATATAAGAAATGGTTATCAAAGAAGAAAAATTATTCAACATATCTTTAGACTCTTTTGCTAAGGCTGAAAAGCTATATGAACTAATTTCATGAGAAAGTATAAAATCTTTTCGAGTAAGTACATCTAAATAATTTCCTGACAATTGCGATTTACAAGCAAAAGCAATTGAATGAATAATTCCATCAAACTTTTTCCAAATTTTACTTAAATTAAAAAAAAAATTTTTAATACTATCATCTTTTTTTACATCACAAAAAAAAACAATATTTGATTTAAATAAATTTGCTAATTTTATTACTTTTTTTTTATTTTTTTCAGGATAGTAACTAAATGCTAATTTCGCTCCATAGCTACGAATTATTTTCGCTATTCCGTATGCTATCGAAAGTTTATTTGAAACTCCAGTAATAAGTATTTTTTTACCCAATAATATTTTTTTTTGATAATTTTTCATATTATAATTACTTCATATTTTTTTATTAAAATTTTTTTATAAAATATCTAAAAAATTTAACATATTTTTCTTTGAATAAATAAGATTTTTAACATTAAAATTTAAATGTTCCTGAATGTGGTCAATAAATTTTTTATTTTTTGTTCAAACAAAATCATTTTTTTAAAAATCAGTTTGATTATTTAAAACAGCATTAAATTTAAAAAAATAAAAATAAAAGTTATTGTACAAATTACATATTTTTTAAATTGTTATAAAAACAACACAAATCTATTAGTTAAAATAAAAAAACTTTAATTAATATGTTTATTTTTTTAAATTTGTATGTAACTCCTGGCTATTTAAAAAATTCTATCATTCAATTCAATTGATAATCCTACATATTTATTAGGTGTTAATGTTTTTAATTTATTTTTTTCTTTTTCTGGAATGGGTAATTTTTCAATAATATAAATGATATTTTTCGAATTAATTTTATTTTTTTCAATTTCTTTTTTTAACTTTTCGTAAGAATTTTTTATTCCATATCTTCTTAATATAGTTTGCATAGCCTCTGTTAATATTTCCCAATGATTATTTAAATCTTTTTCAACTACTTTTTTATTTATTTTAATTTTTTGAATACCTGTTTGTATAGAAGTATAAGAAACAATTGAATATCCTAGCGCTACGCCTAAATTTCTCAGTACAGTCGAATCACTTAAATCTCTTTGCCAACGAGATACCGGTAATTTTTCTCCTATAAAATTCATTATTGCATTTGAAAGTCCTAAATTTCCTTCAGCATTTTCAAAATTTATAGGATTTATTTTGTAAGGCATTATCGAAGACCCTATTTCTTTCAATATTTTTTTTTGAGAAAAATATCCTAAAGAAATATATCCCCAAATATCTCTTGCTAAATCGATCAATATTAAATTAAATCTAGAAATGCAACTAAATAATTCTGAAATGTAATCATGTGGCTCTATTTGAGTAGTATAAGGATTCCATTCAATACCTAGCTGATTAACGAATTCTCTACTTACTTTTATCCAATCAATATTAGGATATGCAACTAAATTAGCGTTATAGTTTCCTACCGTACCATTCATTTTTCCTAAAATTTCTATTTTTTTTATCTGATTAAGTTGTCGATTTAAGCGAAAAATAAAATTTGCTATTTCTTTTCCCATTGTAGTTGGGGTTGCAGGTTGACCGTGAGTCCTAGATAGCATTACTTGATTTTTAGATGAAAAAGAAAGTTTCTTAAGTAAAGAAATAATTTTTTCCCAATTAGGTAACAAAGAAATTTTAATAAAAGTTTTTAACATTAAAGCGTATGAAAGATTATTAATATCTTCAGACGTACAAGAAAAATGAATAAATTCTATGATCGAATCTAATTTTTTTATTTTTGATATTTTTTTTTTTAGAAAATACTCAATAGCTTTTGTATCATGTTTAATCTTTTTTTCAATTTTTTTAATTTGATAAGCATCTTCCTTATTGAATTTTTCATAAATTTCATTTAGTATTTCAGTTGTTTTTTTGTCAAATAAGGGTAATTCTTTTAATTCATTAATAGATGACAATTTTTTCAACCAATTAATTTCTACTTTGACCCTAAACTTCAAAAAAGCATACTCACTGAATATCTCTTTTAACAAAAGAGTTTGTTTGCAATATCTTCCATCAATAGGAGAAATAGCCATTAGATCATTTAATTTCATTAATATAATTCCTCTTTTAATAAATCTAATGAAAAATCAAAAAAATATTTTTCATATATTTAAAACATTTTTATTATTGAATTAGTTTTTTTTATAAAAAAAATATTTAAATAGTTTTTAACTTTAATAATAAATTTATTTTCTTAATTTTTATATGCATATCTTTTTCAATAAAATTCTTTTTTTAATAATACCCCCTCCTAAACAAATATCTTTTAAATAAAAAACTGCTGATTGTCCAGGAGTTACTGAAAGAACAGGTTTTTTAAATTTTACTAAAATTAAATTATGACTAATTTTATTTATTAAACATTTTATATCTTTTTGTTGATATCTGATTTTAACTGTACATTTAAAATTGCATAAAATTAAACAGTTATTTATCCATGATAAATTGTTGACAATGCAAGCAACAGAAAGTAAATAAGAATTATTCGAACCTTGGGCAACAATTAAAGAATTTGTAATAATATTTTTTTCAACTACGTACCATGGTTCAGGAAAAAAATTTTTTTTCCCACCAATTTTTAATCCTTTCCTTTGTCCTATTGTATAATTCACTAATCCATAATGGTTTCCTAAAAAAATATTTTTTGTTGTAACAATTTTTCCAACTTTAATTGGAAAATATTTTTTTAAAAAAAGATTAAAATTTTTAGGATTTATAAAACAAACACCTGTAGAATCTTTTTTTTTTGCTACTACTAAATTTAATTTTTCGGCAATTTTTCTGACTTCTTTTTTATGAAATTTTCCTAATGGAAATAAAGTCTTTTTTAAAGCACTAAGAGAAATTGCATACAAAAAATAACTTTGATCTTTTTTAAGATCTCTACCTTTTAATAAATATGTTTTTCCTAAAATTTCTTTTTTTCGAACATAATGTCCAGTTGCAATAAAATTAGCTCCTAATACTTTTAATGCAAAATTTAAAAAAAACTTAAATTTTATTTCCTTATTACATAATATATCAGGATTAGGAGTTCTTCCTAATTTATATTCTGATAAAAAAACTTTAAAAACATAATTCCAATATTCTGAAGAAAAATTTACAGTATGCAATTGAATATTTAATTGATTACATACTAATTTTGCATCACTTAAATCTTCTTTGGATCGACAATATTCAAAAGTATCATCTTCTTCCCAATTTTTCATAAATAAACCTTCTACTTCGTAATTTTGTTTTTTTAATAACCAAGCAGAAACTGAAGAATCTACTCCTCCTGACATTGCAACTATAACTTTAATTTTTTTTCTTTTTTCTCTAATAATTTTCATATTGTATTATCTATAATTAAATATCAATTTTTTATATTTACTAAATAAAATAAGATGTTTTTTATCTTTGATGATATTATTATTGTTTAAATAAAGCAAATGACATTTAAGTAATATTCAATTCGTTTTTGATAAAACTTATGTCAATAACATAATTAATTTTAAATAACGGTAACTTAATTTTAAGATGAAATATATAAGAAATTTCTCTATTATTGCACATATTGATCATGGAAAATCAACTATTTCAGACCGTTTAATCCAAATATGCGGGGGACTTTCTACTCGAGAAATGTCTAATCAAGTTTTAGACTCTATGGAATTGGAACGGGAGAGAGGTATTACAATTAAAGCTAGAAGCGTTACCATAAATTATCTCTCAAAAAAAAAACAAAATTTTAAATTTAATTTTATTGATACTCCGGGGCATGTAAATTTTTCTTATGAAGTTTCTAAATCACTATCAGCATGTCAAGGTGCTTTATTAGTAATAGATGCTAGTCAAGGTATTGAAGCACAAACTGTTGCAAATTGCTATACAGCAATTGAAAAAAATCTAAAAGTTATTCCTGTTATCAACAAAATAGATTTACCTACGGCAAATCCTAAAAAAATTAAAAGAGATATAGAAGAAATAATTGGAATTTCATCCAAAAATTCAATTGAATGCTCTGCTAAGACAGGATTTGGAATTATTGATATTTTAGAAAAAATAATTACAGATATTCCACCTCCTAATGGAAATATTAAAAATCGATTACAAGCTTTAATAATTGATTCTTGGTTTGATAAATATTTGGGAGTAGTATCGCTTATTTGCATAAAAAACGGATTTTTAAAAAAAAATCAACAAATAGAAATCATGAATACTAAAAAAAAATATTTTGTAGAAGATATTGGTATTTTTACACCTAAACAAACAAAAAAAAATATTTTATGTTGTGGAGAAGTTGGTTGGATTATTTGTGGAATTAAAAATATTTCAGCTGCTCCGGTAGGGTCTACTATAACATCTTCAAAAAAACCAGCTATTAATCTACTTCCTGGATTTAAAAAAATTAAACCTCAAATTTATGCAGGATTGTTCCCAGTTTCTTCAGAAGAATATAATATATTTCGGGACGCTTTAGGTAAATTAAGTTTAAATGATTCATCTTTATTTTATGAACCAGAAAGTTCTGTTGCTCTCGGGTTTGGTTTTAGATGCGGTTTTTTAGGATTGCTTCATATGGAAATTATTCAAGCTCGTTTAGAACGAGAATATCAACTGAATTTAATTTCAACAGCCCCAACTGTTATCTACGAAATAGAAGAAGAAAATGGAAAGTTATCATATATAGATACACCTTCAAAAATCTCTTCATTTAAAACTATAAAATCGTTCAAAGAACCTATTGCAGAATGCCTTATTTTGTCTCCAACTGAATATTTAGGAAATATCATGAAGTTATGTAATGAAAAAAGAGGAATTCAAACAAAAATCTTTTTTTATGAAAAACAAGTTTCTATAACTTATGAAATTCCAATGTCAGAAATTGTTTTAAATTTTTTTGACCAACTTAAATCTATTTCAAGTGGTTATGCTTCGTTAGAATATGATTTTAAAAAGTTCAAAGCGTCTAACATGGTTTGTTTAGATATATTAGTTAACTCTCAAAAAATAGATGCATTTTCAATCATCATACATGAAAGTCAAGTTCACCATAAAAGTAAAGAAATAATAAAAAAAATGAAATGGTTTATACCTAGACATCAATTTGATATAGCTTTACAAGCTAAAGTAAAAAATAAGATCATTGCTCGATCCACAATCAAACAATTAAGAAAAAACGTTTTATCTAAGTGTTACGGAGGAGATATCAGTCGTAAGAAAAAATTACTTCAAAAACAAAAAAAAGGAAAAAAAAGAATGAAAAAAATTGGAAGTGTGAATTTGCCAAAAGAAGCTTTTTTTTCAGTTTTAAATACCTATAGTAAATAATTTTTTAAGGAAATTTTATGCAAAACGAAATAATATTTTCAGTTTTTTTTTCATTAACCTTAATTTTAGGAGTATTGTTACTAATTAAAAAATTCTTTTTCAAAGAAAAAATAATTATTCATAAATTTTTATTTAAAAAAAATGTTTTTTTAAAATTAATAATCAATTTACTAATATTATTTACAAAAAAAATAACATTTTTAATTTTTTTAATCATTTCTTCAATTTTTTTTGTCAGATCTTTTTTGTTTGAACCTTTTCAAATTCCTTCCAGTTCTATGGTTCCAACTTTATTTCCAGGAGATTTTATTATAGTTAAAAAATTTCAATATGAAATAAAAATTCCATTTATAAAAAAATTTTTTTCTAAAAAAAGATTCCCTGAAAGGGGAGATATCATAGTTTTTAAATATCCTAAAAATTTTAGATTGAATTTTATAAAAAGAGTTGTTGGTTTACCTGGGGAAAAAATTTTTTATGATTTTTTTAAAAAAAAAGTGATTATTCAAAATAAATGTAATATAAAAGAAAAATGCAAAATAAAAATTTTTAATTATTCAAAAAAGTTTATAAATGAATGCAATTTTTTAAATGAAATTCAAATAAAAAACAGTGAAAACTATATTATTTCATCTTTTAACACTTATGAAGAAAAATTAAAAAATAAAGTTCATAAAATATGTTTGTTAGATCAAAAAAATAAAAAAATGAATATAAATACAAATCTATTAAATAAAAACATTTTTGAATGGGTAATACCAGAAAATTCTTATTTTGTTTTAGGTGATAATAGAGATAATAGTTTAGATAGTAGATTTTGGGGATTTGTTCCAAAAAAAAATATTTTAGGAAAAGCAACAATAATTTGGATGAGTCTTAAAAAAAAAGAAAATCAATGGCCCACTGGAATTCAAATTAATAGAATAGGGAAAATTCATTAAAAAATATTAAATACTGCTATTGTTTATTTCTGTTATATATGTCACTCAATTACCAAAAATTTGGAATTGCTATAAAATGACAAATTTAATAATAAATAAACTACAAAAAATATTAGGTTATAGATTTAAAAATAAAGAATTATTAATTCTAGCATTAACCCATAGAAGTGCAAGTAGTCAACATAATGAAAGACTAGAATTTTTGGGTGATTCTATTTTAAGTTTTATTATAGCCAATGCCTTATATAAACATTTTCCTCATATCAATGAAGGAGATATGAGTAGGATAAGAGCATCGTTAGTTTGCGGACATGCTCTAGCTTCCATTGCCTATGAATTTGATTTAGGGGAATATTTGCAATTAGGGCAAGGAGAACTTAAAAGTGGGGGGTTTAAAAGAGAATCTATTCTTGCTAATACTGTTGAAGCATTGATAGGAGCTATATTTTTAGATAGTAATATTAACAAAATAGAGAAATTAATTCTTAATTGGTATAGAAATAAATTAAAAAAAATAAATCCCATTAATACTCAAAAAGATCCTAAAACAAGATTGCAAGAATATTTACAAGCTAAACATTTACCGTTACCTTCTTATTTAATAGTTAAAGTATACGGAGAAGCTCATAATCAACTTTTTACAATTAATTGTGAAATTTCAGGAATTAACGAAAATTTAATAGGAGTAGGGGTTAGTAGAAGAAAAGCTGAACAAGATGCTGCTCAACATGCTTTAATAAAATTAGGATTACTGTGAAAAATAAAAAAACTTATTTCGGTTCATTAATAATTTTAGGAAAATCTAATACAGGAAAATCTACGTTGTTAAATAGATTAATGAATAAAAATATTTCTATTACTTCGTTTAGAACAAATAGTACTAAAAATTGCATAACAGGAATAAAAACTGATAAAGAATTTCAATGTGTTTATTTAGATACTCCAGGAACAATTAATAATATTAAACAAAAAGAAATTATTAAAAGAATTATTAAAACAGAAAGAAAATATATGAGTATTTTATACTTAACTAAGTATTTATATTGGGATAATGAAGATTTTTTATTTTTGAAAGATATAAAAAAATATAATATTCCTGTTATTTTATTAATTAACAAAATAGATACTATAAAAAAAAAAGAAAATATTTTATCTTATATAAAAAAAATAAAAAATAAATTTATTTTTTCAGAAATTATTCCTATTTCTTCAAAAACAGGAGAAAACATAGATAGATTAATCTCTTTAATAAAACAAAAATTACTTTTAAGACCCCATATATTTCCAAAAAATTATACTACCCATTCTTCTGTTTCTTTTATGATTTCTGAAATAACTCGAAAAAAAATATTATTTTTTTTAAAAAAAGAAATACCGTATAATATACAAGTTTTAATTAAAAAACTAAAAATTATTAAAGGTGAATATTATATTAATGCTGTTATTAAAACAAAATATTCAAAATATATAAAAATTCTTATTGGAAAAAATGGAAGCATGATAAAAAAATTAAGTACTTCTGCTAGAAAAGAAATACAAATTTTTTTAAAAAAAAGAGTTCATTTCTTTTTAACAGTTATTTAAAAAACTAGAAAAATTTTAAAATTAATTACTAAGTACATAAATAATAAAGGTTATTTTTAACATGTGTATTTTTGGAATTGGAATAGATATTGTCGAAATTAAAAGAATTAGGAAAATAGCATTTCGATTGGGTGACAAATTAGCTTTAAGAATTTTATCTGAAGCAGAACAAAAAGAGTTTTTATTTCAAAAAAATAAAATTTCTTTTTTAGCTAAATATTTTTCGATAAAGGAAGCTGCTTCAAAAGCATTAGGGATGGGTATTCAAAAAAAAATATCCTTTAAAAATTTTCAAATAGAAAAAGATTCTCTAGGAAAACCAAAATTAAATTTGTTTAAAGAAGCTAAAAAGATAGCTTTGCTAAACAAAATTAAATTTATCCATGTCAGTTTTACTGATGAGAAATCATATGTTTCAGCTATTGTAATCATGGAAAAATAATTTTTTATTTTTTATTTTTTCTTTTTTTACAAAAAAAATTTTTTAAAATTATTGAACATTTATTCTGCAAATCTAAATTTTTTATTTGATTAAATTTTTTTTTATAATTTATTATATCTTTAATATTGATTATTTGTCTATTATTTTTAGTTCCGAATACTAAACGATTAATTCTACTGTGTATAATGGCTCCTAGACACATTATACATGGTTCTAAAGTTACATATAATGTAGTGTTCAATAATCTATAATTTTTTATTTTTTTGGAACCTGATCTTAAAGCAACAATTTCTGCATGAGCAGTAGGATCATTATTTTTTATGGAAGAATTAAATCCTTTTCCTATAATTTTATCATTTAAAATTAATATTGCTCCAACTGGAATTTCTCTATTTTTTTCACTTAACTTTGCTAATTTCAAACTATATTTCATCCAATATTCATCTTTTTTTTTAAATTTGATATTCATATTTCTTATAATTTTTTATATAATTACTTGGTATTTTTTTTCATAATTTTTAATTGTTCCATTTTCCAACTTTTTTTCCTTTCTGTATTTCTTTTATCATACTTTTTTTTCCCTTTAGAAAGCCCAATTTTAATTTTACACCAATTTTTTTTCCAAAATAATGATAAGGGAATTATTGTATATTTTTTCTTTTTAATTTCTTCATATATAAATTTTATTTCTTTTTTAGTTAATAATAATTTTCTTTCTCTTAAAGCGTTTGTTTCTTCATAATTTTTTTTTGCTTGAATAAATTCAATTTTTACTGAATTTAAATACAATTCATTAAATCTAAAAAGAACATATCCTTTACTGATATCTATTTTTTTTTTTCTTATTGATTTAACTTCCCAACCTTTTAATACAATTCCTGCTATAAAAGTGTTTTTAACAGAAAAATTATAATAAGCTTTGTTATTATTAATAATATTATTATTTTTTTTTGACATTTAAAGTATTCCAAGTTATTGATTAAATAGTCGAAATAAATTTTATTTCTTAAAATGTTTATGAAGAAAATAAATGTTTCATTAGTATATGCATATTTAGAAATACAATATATCTTAAAAATTAGAATTTTAAAACATTCAACTGTAAAGGAAGTAATTTTAAAATCTAAGATTTTAAATTTTTCAAATGATATTAATTTATCCAAAAATAAAATAGGAATATATGGAAAAATTGTATCGTTAAATGATTTTGTTGAAGAAGGAGATAGAATTGAAATTTATAGGAATCTTTTTTTTACTCCTCAAGAACTAAGAATTAAAAATCTTAAAAAAATAAAATAAAAAATTATATCAGAGGTATTAGTTTATCTAAAACCTCTGTTTACTCTATTAATAAAATACTTATTTATTCAGAAACTATAACCATTGCTGGACGTAATAAACGTTTATTTAACAAATATCCTTTTTGCATTAAAAAAATTATATGATTTGGTTTAATTTCAGAAGATTTTTGGACGGATATTGCTTGATGAATTTTAGGATTAAACAATACGTTTTTATCTTTGATTACTTCTACATTAAAATGATTTAATGTTTTTAAAATCAAACTAATTAATTTTTCTAATTTATTAGAAAACTTTTCCGAAAAATTTTTGTTAACATTATTTTTAACCGATTCTAATGCTCTTTCTATATTATCTAATACAGGCAGCAATTCAGATATTGAATTTTCTAAGCAAAATTTATAATTTTTTTCCAATTCTTTTTTAAATAAATATTTACTTGTATTTAGTTTTTTTTCTAAGTTATTTTTTTGTTTTAAAAATTCAATTTCAGATTTTAAAATTTTATTCTTTAATTCATTTATTTCAGGATCATCGATCACCTTTAAAAAATCTATTTCTTTTATATTTTCAACATCAAATGGTTCGGTGCCATTACTTGTATTTTTTATATTTTCAACATCAAATGGTTCGGTGCCATTACTTGTATTTTTTATATTTTCAACATCAAATGGTTCGGTGCCATTACTTGTATTTTTTATATTTTCAACATCAAATGGTTCGGTGCCATTACTTGTATTTTTTAATTTTTTAGCATCGAATTCATGATTTTTTTTTTCTTTCTCTGTCATTTTTTATTTTCCTTCGTTAAAAATATTTTTAATTAAAAATTAAAAGGGAAATTATTAAAGACAAAATAAACGTATTTATACATAAAATTTTATTTAAAATCAATTTTTTTAAATTATTAATTTAAAAAATGTTCTTTGAATGACAATTCTTAATTTTTAATTTTTTCTATAAAATGTTTATATAAAAGATTTTTTTATAAAAATAAAAAACTATAAAATTTATTTATAATTGAAAATCATAATTCCGATAAAGGGGGAACGTAAGAAATAGACATATCCCAGGGTTGTTCTATCCAAGTATCTTGAGGGACATCGATTACATAAGCATCTACGAAAAATTTTCCTATAGGTTTAGCAAAAATAGTTACGAAATATGCTTTCGGATACATATCACGAATAATTTTTGCTGTTCCTCCTGTATCAACTAAATCGTCTATAACAATAATTCCTTCTTCATTTCCTTTAGCTAATTTTATTATCTTTATATCCCTTAAACGATTATAATCGTAACTAGAAATGCATAAAGTATCTACTAATCTTATTCCTAATTCCCTTGCAATAATTGCCGAAGGTATTAAACCTCCTCTACTAACTGCTATGATACCTTTCCAATTATTTTTTTTTTTAAATAATTTTTTAGCTAATCTTCTTGCATAAATTTGCAATTTGTCCCAAGTAACAATATATTTTTTACCCATAAAAAAATCCGAAATTATAAAATTATTATTAATAATACTTTAGGAATAAAATTATAATTTTAATTAGTAAATATTTAAAATATATAAAAAATTTCAAATAAGTTTAAATTAATATGATTAATAAATAATTTTTTATAAAATTAAATAGATGAAATAATATGATAAATGTTTGATATTCATTAATTTGTGTCTTTTTTCATTTCTTTTTCAATTAATAATATAATTATATGAATTATTTTTATATGCATTTCTTGAATTCTATCAGAATAATCTAAATGAGGAATATTTATTTCTATATCCGATAAACCTGCTATTTTCCCCCCGTTTTTTCCAGTAAGAATAATTATTCTCATATTTTTTTTTCTTGCTGCATTTATTGCATTAAAAATATTTAAAGAATTACCTGATGTAGATATTCCAAATAATATATCCTGTTCATTTCCTACTGATTCTATATATCTTGAAAATACATTTTCATAACCTAAATCATTTCCAACACAAGAAAGATAACTGCTATCCGATATAGCTATTGCAGGATATCCGGGTCTAATTTTTCTATAACAACCTGTTAACTCTTCTGCAAAGTGCATAGCGTCACAATGAGAGCCTCCATTTCCACATGAAATAACTTTTTTTTTTTTTAAAACTATTAGCTATTAATATTGCAGATTTTTGTAAAAGGTTTAATTGAGTATCATTATTTAGAAAATTTTTTAATATATTTAAAGCAGAACGAAGTTCATTCCGAATAATTTTTTTATACATAAATTATATCCTTTACTGTTAAAAATTATATATTATTTAACAATATATTCATAATGCGTATATTTTTCATTTATAAATATTAATTCAGAATATTTTTATGAAATAAAATATTTACAAAATTAATTATATGACATTAGCAAAAATTACTATTTTTAATCAAAAAGACTTTCAATAAGGATTTTATATGTAGAATTTTTTAAAGAAGAAAAACTGATTATAAACATTATATATTTTCGGTGCGAACGGGACTTGAACCCGTGACCTCCGGCGTGACAGGCCGATATTCTAACCAACTGAACTACCGCACCAAATTTTTTTTTAAAAATACATTATGATACTTTTTGAAAAAGTAGTCAACTAAATTAATTATTTTTTAAAAGAATCGATCCATAAACATTTTCCAAACTTTTTTCTTATTTCTTTTAAATAAAAATTGTGATCTCTTTTTTCCTGGTCATTAGCAAATAAATAACTAAAAGAGCTTTTTTTAAAAGAATGTTTTTTTTTTATCTTATGTGCTCTTTCCACATTGCTTTCTTTTAATTCGAAATTAATTTCTTCTTGACTACTTGTCATTAGTAAATATACTCTTGCTAATAATTTAGCATCTATTATTGCACTATGTAATTTTCTATTGTTATTATTTATTTGATAACGAGAACAAAGGGCATCTAATGAATTTTTTTTACCGGGAAATAATTTTCTTGCTATAATTAAAGTATCGATTAATTTCAAGAAATTTTTTTTAGGTTGAATTTTAATATTTAAAAATTTAAATTCATATTGAATAAAGCTAAAGTCAAAATCAGCATTGTGAATAATTAAGTCTGAGTTTTTTATATAATTTAAAAAATCAGTTGAAATTTCTCTAAAAGTTGGCTTTTTTTTTAAAAAAGAATCTGAAATTCCATGAATTTTAAAAGCTTCTAAATCAACTTTTCGATTAGGATTAAGATAAATATGAAAATTATTTCCTGTTAATTTACGATTTATTAATTCTACGGCACCAATTTCAATAATTTTGTGATTTTTGCAAATAGATCCTTTTCGATTCATACCAGTTGTCTCGGTATCCAATACTATTTGTCGTATCATGTGATTAGAAAATATAAACATATATGCTATTAATTTACAGAGATTATATAATACAATGATAAAATTAGTCAAAATATTTACTGATGGTTCTTGTCTAGGCAATCCAGGACCTGGAGGTTGTTCAGCTATAATAGAATATAAAAATAACAAAAAAATACTATCAGTAGGATATGATTTCACCACTAATAATAGAATGGAATTGATGGCTGCAATTATGGCAATGGAATCTTTGCAAGAAAGATGTATGGTAGAATTAACTACTGATAGTATATATGTAAAAAATGGAATTACTAAATGGATTAAAAATTGGAAATTAAATAACTGGAAAACTAAAAAAAACCAAAAAGTAAAAAATATAGATTTGTGGAAACGATTAAATGATTTGATACAAAAACACAATGTTTTTTGGAAATGGACCAAATCACATTTTGGAAATAAAAAAAATCAAAAATGTGATAAATTAGCAAAGTCAGCAGCTAGATCATCTTCAACTTTGAAAGATACAGGATATCACAATGATATTATATTCAAATAATTTAATTAAAATAAAAAAAATAAAAATACTAAAAGATAATTATGTTTGGGTTATTGTTAATAACCAAAAATTGGTAATTATTGTAGATCCTGGAGAATCTAAATTTCTAATCTTATATTTAAGAAAAAGAAATTATATTCCAGTGTCTGTATTTCTAACTCATAAACATGAAGATCATATAGAAGGAGTATTTTTTTTATTAAAAAATTTTCCAAAATTAAAAATTTATGGTCCTAGAGAAATAAAAATGTTTAAAACTATAATTTATGTTGATGAAAAAAAACGAATTGATTTGTTAGGAATAAAATGGAAAATTTTGCATACTCCGGGACATACGAAAGAACACGTGAGTTATTACTCATATCCATTTTTATTCTGTGGAGATGTTTTATTTTCTGGAGGATGTGGAAGAGTATATAAAAACTTTTATGAAGAACAATTTACTTCTATTCAAAAAATATTGTCATTACCTAATGAAATATTCATATATCCTTCTCATGAATATACAAAAAAAAATTTAGAATTTTCCTCTTCTTTATTAAAAGAAGATAAAAATATCATTAATTACTTAAATAAAATTAAAAATTTTAAAAAAAAAATATTTTGTAGTTTACCTACAAAACTAAAATTAGAAAAAAAAATAAATATCTTTCTAAGAACTAAAGAAAAAATGTTAAAAACTTCTATTGGATTATCAAAAAATTCAAATGATATAGATTGTTTTATTAAACTTAGAATTTTAAGAAACTCTTATTAATTTTGGAGCTAAGCGGGATCGAACCGCTGACCTCCTGCGTGCAAGGCAGGCACTCTACCAGCTGAGCTATAGCCCCATACATTGATTTATATGGTAGGCCTGAGCGGATTTGAACCACCGACCTCACCCTTATCAGGGGTGCGCTCTAACCAACTGAGCTACAAGCCTTTTTACTTGTTTTAAATATCAGAAAATTTGTGTGGATACATTCAAAAATAATCATATTTTTTTAAGGAGGTGATCCAACCGCAGGTTCCCCTACGGTTACCTTGTTACGACTTCACCCCAGTCATGAATCACAAAGTGGTAAGCGCTCTCCTTTATAAAAGGTTAAGTTACTTGCTTCTTTTGCAACCCACTCCCATGGTGTGACGGGCGGTGTGTACAAGGCCCGGGAACGTATTCACCGTGGCATTCTGATCCACGATTACTAGCGATTCCGACTTCGTGGAGTCGAGTTGCAGACTCCAGTCCGGACTACGATTTACTTTATGAGGTTTGCTTATCTTTGCAGAGTTGCTTCTCTTTGTATAAACCATTGTAGCACGTGTGTAGCCCTGGTCGTAAGGGCCATGATGACTTGACGTCGTCCCCACCTTCCTCCGGTTTATAACCGGCAGTCTCCTCTGAGTTCCCAGCATAACCTGATGGCAACAGAGAATAAGGGTTGCGCTCGTTGCGGGACTTAACCCAACATTTCACAACACGAGCTGACGACAGCCATGCAGCACCTGTCTCACAGTTCCCGAAGGCACTCTTCTATTTCTAAAAGATTCTATGGATGTCAAGACCAGGTAAGGTTTTTCGCGTTGCATCGAATTAAACCACATGCTCCACCGCTTGTGCGGGCCCCCGTCAATTCATTTGAGTTTTAGCCTTGCGGCCGTACTCCCCAGGCGGTCGACTTAATGCGTTAGCTTCGGAAGTCACCTCTCAAGGAAACAACCTCCAAGTCGACATCGTTTACGGCATGGACTACCAGGGTATCTAATCCTGTTTGCTCCCCACGCTTTCGCACCTCAGCGTCAGTATTCGTTTAGGAGGTCGCTTTCGCCACAGGTATTCCTCCAGATATCTACGCATTTCACCGCTACACCTAGAATTCTACCTCCCTCTACGATACTCTAGTTTTTTAGTTTCAAATGCAGTTCCTAAGTTAAGCTTAGGGATTTCACATCTGACTTAAAAAACAGCCTACGCGCTCTTTACGCCCAGTAATTCCGATTAACGCTAGCACCCTCCGTATTACCGCGGCTGCTGGCACGGAGTTAGCCGGTGCTTCTTTTTCGGATAACGTCAATAAATAAAATTATTAGTTTTATCTTTTTCTTTTCCGACGAAAGTACTTTACAACCCTAAGGCCTTCTTCATACACGCGGCATAGCTGCATCAGGCTTTCGCCCATTGTGCAATATTCCCCACTGCTGCCTCCCGTAAGAGTCTGGACCGTATCTCAGTTCCAGTGTGGCTGTTTATCCTCTCAGACCAGCTAGAGATCGTGGCCATGGTAAGCCTTTACCTTACCATCTAGCTAATCTCGTCTGGGCTCATCTAAAAGCAAAAGGTCTATAAAATAGATCCCCTTCTTTGGTTTTTCAACATTATGCGGTATTAGCTACCGTTTCCAGTAGTTATCCCCCTCTTTTAGGTAGATTCCCAGATATTACTCACCCGTTCGCCGCTTGCCGACAAAGAAATAAATTTCTTTTCGCTGCCGCTCGACTTGCATGTGTTAAGCTTGCCGCCAGCGTTCAATCTGAGCCATGATCAAACTCTTCAATTTAACAAAAATTTTTACTCGTAAGAGTATTTTTAAATTCTATTTTGTAATTAAATTTGATGTACCCACACAGATTTTCTGATATTTTTAAAGAGCTTTTTTCAACTCCCACAATACTATAATTAAATGTTAATCTTGTCAATAACTTTATTGCATTATTTAAAATATTTTAATATTTAAGAAATAAAGAGTAAAAAATTTCTTTTTTTTACTTTTGCTTTTTATTTATCAAAAAAATAAAAATATTATTTTTTAAAAAAAATATGTTGTATACTATTGTTTTAAAAACGAAGTAAGTTATGTTATATGAACCTTAAATCAGAATTGTCTAAAATATTTAAAAAGGCATTAATCGATTCTTGTGTTTCTTTTGATCATGATTTAGGAATAAAAAAAAGTTCTAAAAACCAAAAAAGTGATTATCAAGTTAATGGACTTATAAACATTTCAAAAAAAATGCATATAGACCCTTATGAACTTTCAAATAAAATTATCTTAAAAATTAAGAAAAAAAAATTTCATAAAAAAATAGAAATTATAAAACCAGGATTAATTACAATTATTTTAAGTAAAAAATGGTTAGAAGAAAAAGCTGAAAAAATGTTTTCATGTTCCAGATTAAACATAGTTAATACAAAAAAACCGAAAACTATAGTCGTAGATTACTCATCTCCAAATGTTGCTAAAGAAATGCACGTAGGTCATTTAAGATCTACTATTATTGGCGATGTTTTAGTTAGAGTATTAAAATACTTAGGTCACAAAGTTATAAAAGTTAATCATATTGGAGATTGGGGTATTCAATTTGGAATGTTAATTGCTTTTATGTTAGAAAAAAAAATTGATTTCAAGGAAAAAATCGACTTAAAAAAATTGGAAATTTTTTATCAGAAAGCTAAAAAAAAATATGAAATTAATAATAATTTTGCTAGAAAATCAAAAAATTTTACTTGTTTACTTCAGAAAAAAGAATCTTTTTGTATTGATATATGGAAAAAAATTGTAGATATTACTGTAAAATACAATCAAGAAATTTATAAAAAATTAAATGTTTCTTTACTTTTAAAAGATGTAAAAGGAGAAAGTCAATATAATGATCATCTTAGATCACTAGTCAAAGATCTCATTAAAAAAAATATAGCTGTAAAAAAAAATGGATCTATTATTGTTTATTTAAATGAATTTAAAAATAGAAATGGAAAAACTATGGGAGTAATTATCAGAAAAAAAGATAAATCTTATCTTTATTCAACGATTGATATTGCTTGCTTAAAATATAGATGTCAAACTTTATTAGCAGATAGAATTGTTTACTATACTGATTCTCGACAAGAACAACATTTAAAACAAGTAACAATCATAGCAAAAAAAGCTGGTTATGTACCCTTAAATGTATTAATAGAACATCATGTGTTCGGAATGATTTTATCTAAAAAAAAACAACCATTTAAAACAAGAACCGGTGATAATATTAAATTAACAACTCTTATAAATAAAGCTATAGAAAAATCAACAAAAATAATAAAAGAAAAAAATCCAAAAATATCTAAAAAAGAACTTAATAATTATGCTCCTATTATTGGAATAGGTGCTCTTAAATATTTCGATTTATCAAAAAACAGAAATAATAATTATATATTTGATTGGGAACAAATACTATCTTTTGAAGGAAATACAGCACCCTATATACAATATGCTTATACTAGAATTATTTCTATTTTAAAAAAATCTAAACTGCATAAATTAAATATTAAAGAAAAAATTTGCCTAAAAAAAGAAATTGAAAAAAAATTAATTATTCAACTTTTAGAATTCGAAGAAATTATTTTAAATATTTCAAAACATGGGAAACCTCATATTATGTGTTTATATTTATACGAATTATCTTCTATTTTTTCTTCCTTTTATGAAACCTGTCCTATTATCTTCGCAAAGAAAAAGAAAATATTTTTAAGTAGGATTAAATTATCCATACTAACTTCAAAGGTAATAAAAAAAGGATTAAATCTATTAGGTATTAAAACTATTGAAAAAATGTAATTATTTTCCTATAAACTTTAATAGAGTTATATTACTCGATACAAATAAAATTTATCATAACGATGTTAACAAATTCTCTTATTTCTAAATTTGACAAAATAGTTAAATCTGAGAAATGTTTTCTTAAAATAATGGAGATAAATCTTCTCAATGAATCATGAACTACTAAAACCAAAGAACCTTTAATCTTTTTTTGTTTTTCTATTGATCTTTTTGTTGCCTCAATTAATTTTAAAATAAAAATAGGATCGACATTTTTTAAATTTTTGTTTTTTAAAAAAAATATTAAATCTTTTTCTATCTTTCTATCTAATTTCATTATTTTTGCATTATTTAAATCAGAAAAAGCATCTTGAATGATACTATTACTTAAAGAAATTCTAATCTCACTTGTTAAATCATTTACATTTTTATGTATCTTTGAATATTCTATTATTGTTTCTAAAATTGTTCTCATATCCTTAATCGATATATTTTCTGATAACAAATTTTTTAAAATAGTATGTAAATTTATGAAAGATATACTATCAGGTATTAAGTTTTCTATCAATTTAGGAATTTCTTGAGCAACTCGATCTAATAAATTTTGTGTTTCCTGAAATCCTAATAAAGTACTTAAATTTTTCGAAATTATGATGCTTAAATGAGTAGCTATTATTGAACTAGGCTGAACTACAGAATAACCATATGCTTTAGCTGTTCGTATCATATTCTTATCAATCCAAAAAGCGGAAAAACCAAAAGATGGTTCTATTGTACTCTCTCCTTTTATTTTAAGAATATTTTTTTTCATATCAATAGCTAAATATTTTTTTTGAACAATAATCCATTCATCAATTTTAATTCCTTTTATAAAAATTTTATAAGTGTTAACTGGTAAATCTAAATTACTTTTTATATGTACATATGACGGTAAAAATCCAAATTTTTTAGCACACATTTTTCTAACTTCTGTAATTTTTTCTAATAAATTTTCTTCTTTCGAATCAACTAAAGTTAGTAAATTTTTTCCTACTTCTACACTAATTAAGTCTTGTATATTTACATCGTTCCACGTAGCTTCTACTGTTTTTTTATCTTTAACTTTAATATGGGAATGATTATCTTCTTTTTTTTGTTTATCAAATATATATTTTGAAAAAAATAAAAAAGATGCTGTAAATATTAAAAAAATTAAATTAGGCATCCCAGGAACTAAACCTAATATTCCTAATACTAAACCACTTAATAAAAAAACTTTAGGATTAATAAATAATTGATTAATCATTTGTTTACTGACATTTTGAGAAATGTTTACTTTAGTTACCATCACTCCTGAAGCTATTGAAAGAATTAAAGCAGGAATTTGAGCTACCAAACCATCGCCTATTGTTAATAATGTATATGTTTTTATTGCCTTAGCAAAATACATGCCATGCTGGACGATTCCAACAATGAATCCTCCCAAAATATTTATTATCATAATAAGTAATCCAGCAATAGCATCGCCTCGAATAAATTTACTAGCACCATCCATAGAACCATAAAAATCAGCTTCTCTAATTACTTCTAACCTACGTTTTTTAGCTATTTTTTCTTTAATTAATCCTGAATTAAGATCTGCATCAATGGCCATTTGTTTTCCTGGCATTCCATCTAATATAAATCTAGCACTAACTTCTGCAATGCGTCCTGATCCCTTTGTTACTACAATAAAATTAATAATAATAAAAATTGAAAAAATGATGATTCCTATAGTAAAATTACTACCTACTAAAAAATGTCCAAATGCTTCTACAACACGACCTGCTGAAAAAATACCGTTATGCCCTTGAAGCAAAATGATTCTTGTTGAAGCAACATTTAATGATAATCTTAATAAAGTAGCAAAAAGCAATATTATAGGAAAAGCAGAAAATTCTAAGGTTTTTTTAATTAACATGGTTACTAATAATATAGTAACAGATATTGCTATGTTAAAAGTAAAAAAAATATCTAAAAAAAAAGCTGATAGAGGTAAAATCATCATGGATAATATGATCAAAATCAAAATTGGACCTGAAAAATCGATCCACGTTACATTTTTTAAAATTTTTTTAATATTTTCAATAAAAATAGATTTCCTCGTCATTTTTAATTTCCTTACTATAAATATTAATCAAAAATAAATATATCTTGAAATTTTTAAAAAAAACACTCCTCATTCATTTTAATTTTGAAATTTGTTGATTAACAAAGTAATTTGATTTATATACATTGTATATTTTTAGGGATTTTTTATTACAGAAATATTATTTTTCTAAAAATATTAAATAGCAGTAAAACACAATTTTTAGAAAAATCTAAATGCTATTACTTATTTTTAATAATGAAATTATAATTTTTTTATGATTTAAGTTGAATTTAATTTCAAATTAAAAAAAAGATTTTCTATAATCACTATTTTTTTTAAATATCAAAAAATTTTTTTTCTGTATTTTTTCTCATTTCACGAAGAATTTTATCTTTAACAATTGTATTTCCTTCCATTTCTTTTATTTCTTCTTTTAATTCTTGAACAGACATTTTCATTTTTCTGTAATAATTAAAATTGTTCCAATATACATCTATTATAACAACAGGAATAAACAATATCATAATTAATAAATAACATTTATAAATAAAACTCATTCCTAAAAAAAAAGCCTTAGTATAAGATGTCTTTATTAAAAAAAATAAATCATTCAATCTGTAAATTACATAATATGAAAAAAAAAAGGAAACAATAAACATTTTTATTATTATTTTGAAAAATTCAATGACCAATTGAAATGAAAAAAAATTTTTTATTCCATTAATTGGATTCATTTTTTGTATATTTTCCTTTAAAAAACTAACTTTAAATTTAATACTTTCAAATAAAAACGAAAAAATGATTAAAGAGAATAAAACACCAACTGAAAATAAAAAAAAAATATTGATATGCTAAAAAAAAATACAATTAAACTTTTTTTAATTTGATTAAAATTATTAAACAAAGAATAATCAAAAATAAAATTACTTATAAATAAATTTTTAAATTGAAAAATAATATTCTTTCCAAAAATTGAAATTATTAAAAAATTAAAAAATAAAATTACTAAAGAACTTAATTCTTTAGAAAAATGTTTAACATTACCATGTTTTTTTTCATTTTTAATTCGATAAAGAGTAGGATTTTCTGTTTTTTCATTACTTTCAAATTCACTATTCATTACTAATCCTAAAAAAACAAATTTTTATAATTATTTCTTAACATTTCTTTATAAAAAATTCAATTTAAACAAGACTTTATTTTTTATATAAATAAAAATATGTTTTTTTTTACATGTATTTAGAATATTATATTTTATACAAACACAGTACAAAAAAATAAAAAATAAAATAAAAAAAGAAAAACATGCAAACTACAAAATATATTCTATCTACTATGAGAGAAACACCAAGTGAATCCGAGATGATTAGTCATCAACTAATGTTAAAATCAGGTATGATACGAAAAATATCTTCAGGAATATATACATGGCTTCCAACAGGATTGCGTGTGATAAATCAGATAAAAAAAATTATAAGAAAAGAAATGTTAAAGATTGACGGAATAGAGTTTAGCATGCCAATACTTCAACCTGAAAATCTTTGGAAAAAAAGTAAGAGATTAGATCAATATGGAAAAGAACTTTTTAAAACATTAGATAGAAATCAAAAAACATTTATATTAGGCCCTACTCACGAAGAACTAATTACTAAAATAATTAAACACGAAATACATTCTTATAAACAATTACCTATCATTTTATTCCAAATTCAAACAAAATTTAGAGATGAAATACGTCCTTGTTTTGGAACAATTCGATCAAGAGAATTCATAATGAAAGATGCTTATTCATTTCATACCTCTTCATCTTCATTAAAAAAAACTTATGAAACATTATTTAAAACATACATGTCTATTTTTAAAAAAATAGGAATAGATGTTATTCCTGTTAAAGCAAAATGCGAATCTATGGGAGGAACAGAATCTCATGAATTTCAAGTTCTATCAAAATTAGAAAAAAATATTTTTAAATCTTCTAACGAAATTAAAAATTCTAGTTATTCAACTTCTGAAAAAAAAAAAAATATTAAACCAATTTTTTTTAATGCTAAAAACATTGCCAATAAAAATACAACTTTAAACAAAAAAAATCTGTTTAAAAAATGCAAAACTATAGAAATTGCTCATATATTTAAATTAGAAAAGAAATATTCTCATACCTTTGGATTTAAAATACAAAAAAAAAATGGTTCTTCTACTTTTTTAAAAATGGGATGTTATGGAATAGGAATTAGTAGACTTATTGCTGCCATAATAGAACAAAATCATGATAGTAAAGGAATTATTTGGAATAAATCAATAGCTCCTTTTCAAATTGCAATACTACCAATAAATTTAAAAAATTCTTTTGAAATTCAAAAAATTACATTTTTTATCTACGAAAAGTTAAAAAAAGAACATATAAATATATTGCTAGACGATAGAAATGAACAAATTGGAGCAATGTTTGCTGATATGGAGTTAATCGGAATTCCATTTTTTATAATAATTAGCGAACGCCACCTGAAGAAAAATAGTGTTGAATATAGAGAACGTAAAAATAATGTATCTTGCATTATTCCTATAGAAAAAATTTTTAGTTTTATTAAAAATAAGTTACTTTAATGAAAAAGTAATTAAATTATTCAATATTAAATATAAAAAAATATTATTTTTATGTTTAATATTGATTTTTAAAATTAATTTTTAATTAATAATTTATAATTGTTGTTTCGAATTTAGATTCTAAAAATAATAAAATTTTTTTTTCTCCTAATATATTTTTTAATTCATTAATTAAATTTTCAGATATTGATACAAAATATTTTACATCAAAATAAGTTCCTCTTTTAAATTCTTTGTTCGTATAAAGCATATATACAGGAACTGTTCCATTAGAACAATTTTTAAAAATCTTTTTTAATGAATTAAGAGATGATTTATTGCTCTTATTTTTACTAAATTTAAAAATTAATTTAGATACATATTTCTTTCTAAAAAAATTCATATTACTAAGAAAATGAGCAATTAACACCTTTTCTTTGTTAAAATAATTGTACTTATATTTTCCCTCTATTATCAAAATTTCATTTTTTTTAAATAAATTTTCAGAAGAATTTAATATTTCTTCAAAAAGAATTACCTCTAAACGACTAAAATTATTATCTATTAATAAAGAAGCAAATCTTTTTTTATTTTTTGAAAATAAAATTTTTATTGAAATAACTATTCCAACTAAAATTTCTTTTTTCTCTTTAATAAAAGACTTACCTTCAAATATTTTCATACCATTTTTTACATAAAAATTAAGTTCTTTTTTATATTGATTTATAGGATGTCCGGTTAAATAAAATCCTAATACTTCTTTTTCTAAATTTAATTTAGTCATTTCTGAAAAATTATTTTGAAAATGTGAAGATGGTTTTCGTATATTTTCTAATTCAGTTAGCAATGATCCGAACATATTTTCTTGAAGAACAATTTTGTTTATTAAATATTGTTTAGCTGATTTTATTGTATTGGAAACTGAATTAATTAATTCACATCTATTTTTTTTAAAACAATCAAAAGATCCAGACATAATTAATTTTTCTATTATTCGACGCGAAAGTTTTGACAAACTTACTCTAATACATATATTTAATAAACTGAGAAAAATTCCATTTTTTTTTCTTTCATTAATAATTTCAGTAATAGAGCTTTTTCCAATTCCTTTTATAGCTCCTAATCCATATTCTATACCGTTTTGAGAGTTAACATAAAAGTTATATTTACTTTTATTGATATTTGGTTTATTTACAACTAATTTCATATTTAAACACTCGTAATATAAAATTACAATTTTTTCTGTATTATCCATATCTACTGTCATTGCTGAAGCCATAAATTGAGCTGGATAATGTGTTTTTAACCACAGTGTTTGATATGATACTAATGCGTATGCTACAGAATGAGATTTATTAAATCCATATCCTGAAAACTTTTCAACTAAATCGAAAATTTTCATTGATAATTTTGAATTTATAAATTTTTTTTTTGCTCCTTTTTGAAATAATGAACGTTGTTGATTCATTTCAATTGGATTTTTTTTTGCCATGGCTCGTCTTAAAATATCAGCTTTAGACAAAGTGTATCCTGCAAAAACTTGAGCAATCTTTATAACTTGTTCTTGATACAAAATTATTCCATATGTAGATTTCAAAACAGGTTTTAATAACTTATGTTGCCATTTTACATCAGGATAAGCTATTACCTCTCTTCCATGTTTTCTATTGATGAAATTATCTACCATTCCTGATTGTAACGGACCAGGACGAAATAAAGCTACTAAAGCTATAAGATCTTCAAAAGAATCAGGACGCATTCTTTTAATTAAATCTTTCATACCAGGGGATTCTAACTGAAAAATAGCTGTGGTTTCTGCTTTTTGTAGTACATCAAAAACTTTTTTATCATGTATTTCAATAGAAGAAATTTCAAATTTTTTTTTGTTTTTTTTAAATCTACAAAAATTAATCATTTCTACAGCTAAATTTATCGTTGTTAAAGTTTTTAGACCAAGAAAATCAAATTTTACTAATCCAATTTCTTCAATATCATTTTTATCAAATTGAGTTAATAAATTTCTAGAATTTAAATCTCTGCATAAAGGTGAAAAATCAGTTATTTTAGTTGGAGCTATCACAACTCCACCTGCATGTTTTCCTACATTTCGAATAACCCCTTCAAGTTTTTTAGCCATATCAATCAATGTTTTTACATCTTTTTTATGATTATATAAATCTGATAATTCTGTTTTTTTGGATAAAGCTATGTTTAATGTTATACCAGGATCTAAGGGTACTAATTTAGAAATTGCGTTAATAAATCCATAAGGATATCCTAAAACTCTTCCTACATCTCTGATAACTGCTCTAGCAGTCATGGTTCCAAATGTAATAATTTGAGAAACAGCTTCTTTTCCATACTTTTCTGAAACATGTTCTATTACTTTATCTCTTTTATACATACAAAAATCTATATCAAAATCTGGCATGGATATGCGTTCTAAATTTAAAAATCTTTCAAATAAGAGATTAAATTGCAATGGATCTATTTCTGTAATATTCAAAGCATAAGCAACAAGAGAACCTGCTCCAGAACCTCTTCCAGGTCCAACCGGGATTCCGTTTTTTTTAGCCCATTGAATAAATTCCATAACAATTAAAAAATAACCTGGAAATCCCATTTTATTTATTACTTCTAATTCGTTAATTAAACGGATTTTATATTTTTTTGGAATAACATTTTTAGATATTTTTTTATCTAAAAATAATTTTTTAAATCTTTTTTTTAATCCTTTCTTAGCTTTTAAAATTAAATAATCTTTAACATTAATTTTTCCTGTATGAAATTTAGGTAAAAAATACTTACAAAAAGTAATTTTTACATTACAACGTTTTGCAATTTCTACACTATTTTTTAAAGCTACCGGTAAATCAAAAAATATTTCTTCCATTTCCTTTTCATTACGCATGTACTGTTCATTCGAAATATCATTCATTTTTTCAATACTATTAATAGTTAATCCTTGATTAATAGCTATTTTAATTTTATGAATGTAGAAATCTTTTTTCTCGATAAAAAAAACAGGATTTGTAGCAACTATTGGAATCTTTTTTTTAATAGATAGTTCAACAACTTGATTAATATAATCATATTCATATTTAAAATTTATTCTTGTTAATTCTAAATAATATGAATTTGGAAAAAACTTTTTATAAAATGATAGACATTCCGAAACTTTTTTTTTTTAATATAAGTTGTCCAATTTCTCCAAAAACTCCTCCTGATAAAACTATTAAACCTTCTCTAGCACTATGTAACCATTTAGTATTGATCATTAGTGCCGAATTATCTTGAAAATTTTTTTTTTGATGTGCTTTAGAAGTTAAAAAAATTAGATTTTTGTATCCTATTTCATTTTTAGCTAATAAAGTTATACTACAATTTTTATTTTTTAAAAATTTAGAAGAAAAATTAAAATCAATTCCAATAATAGGTTTAATTCCGTTTTTCATTGCTGCTTTATAAAATTTTATTACTCCATATAAATTGGATGAATCCGTTAAACCTAATGCCGGCATATTTAATTTAACAGCTGATCTTACTAGTTTTTCTGGTTTTGCTAATCCATTTAACATGGAATAATCACTATGACAGCGAAGATGAATAAATTTTGGTTCTTTCATATTCTTAAAGTTCCTAAATTTAGTTTAATTAAAAAGTTAATAACTCTTAAAAAAATAACTAATATTAAGTTAAAAAAAACTAATATGAAAGTTTTTGACTATAATTGATTAATTTTTTTTTAATTTTCATACAAGAAAAATAAGCTTCACTAACAATTTTTTTATCAACAACAGCAACACCTTTCAGTTTTATAAGATTTTTTTTTTTAGAAAAACTTCCACAAAAATTTTTTGTTTTGGAAAAACAAATGATCTAAAAGAACAGCGTTCTACACTCGATAAGCAATAAAAATCTTCCGAAGATATCTTTTTTTGACTTTTTAGTAATAAAAAACAACCCGCTTGTGCCATCATCTCAATTATGTATATACCAGGAAGAACAGGATAATTAGGAAAATGTCCCACCAAAAAAAAATCATTTTCTTTAATTAATCTAATAACTTTTATATATTTATTTTTTATTAAAACCAAAATTTGATCAAGTAATAAAAAAGGGTATCGATGAGGTATTGTTGCTAATATTTCATCGTTACCAAAATTTTTTTTTGTAATTTTCAATCTATATTTTTCCATTTTTATAGTTAATAAAATTAATTTAACAAACAAACTGTATTAAGATTTTATTTATATATTTAAATATTTTATTTTCCGAAATTTCTTTTTCTTAATTTAAATTGGTTAATAGCGTCAGAAAATGATACTTGATCAAAATCTGGCCAAAATACTTTAGTAAAATATAACTCTGAATAAGCAATTTCCCATAACAAAAAATTGCTAATTCGAATATTTCCTCCAGTTCTTATTAATAAATCTACTGGAGGTAAATTTTTAGTAGATAAAAAAGATGCAAAAGAATCTTCTTTGATATCATTTAAATTTAATTTTCTTGATAAAATTTGATGCATAATTTTTTTTAGGCCAGATAAAATATCTTGTCGACCTCCATAATTAATAGCTATATTAAGTCTTAGTCCATTATTTTCAGAAGTTAATGACTCAGAAATTTTAATCTGATTTTGTAAAGTGGAATTCAATTTTTTTTTATTTCCTAATATTTTTAACTTAATATTATATTTATTTAAAATCAAACTGTCTTTTTTTAAAATTTCTTCAAATAAAATCATTAAATTGCTTACCTCCAATGGAGATCGAAGCCAGTTTTCATTACTGAAAGCATATAAGGTTAAGACTTTAATATTATTAATTAAAGCAAATTTAACAGATCGATAAACTGCTTTAACTCCTTCCTTATGTCCTAAAACTCTAGATTTACCTTTCTTTTTTGCCCATCGACCATTTCCATCCATAATAATAGCAATATGCAAAGGATAATTTTTTCTTTTCATATTCATATAAATACAAATAATTTAATTTTTTATTAATTATTTTTTAAATGTTATTTCAACTATTTCATTAAAATATTTTTTAAAAAAATTTTTTTATATTTTAAAATATAATATATATTCCATCAATTTAAAAAATTTTGAAATTAAAACTTCATTAATTCCTGCTCTTTTTCTTTCAACATATTATCAATTTTATCAATAAAAAAGTTTGTTTTTACTTGTAATTTATTCTGAAATGAATGGTCTTTATCTTTAGATATTATCTTTTCATTTAATAATTTTTTAATTTTATATTTTGCATTTTTTCGAATATTTCTAATTTTAATACGAGTTTTCTCAGCATCATTTTTAGCAATTTTTATTAATTCTCTTCTTCTATCTTCTGTTAAAAAAGGAATTTTTACTAAAATATTATTTTCTATTGAAACAGGATTTAATCCTAAGTTAGAACTAATAATTTTCTTTTCAATAATTCTCTGAATATTATTTTCAAAAGGAGTTACTTTTAACATATTGGAATTTTCTATTACAATATTAGCAATATTCCTTAATTTCATTTTTTTTCCATAATAATCAATAAAAATATCATCTAATATATCTGTTGAAACTCTCCCAGTTCTTATTTTTTTTAAATTAATTTGATATTGTAAAATACATTTTTCCATATTTTCATCAATATATTTCCAAATATTTTCTATCATAATAATATTTTCCTAAAAATATTTTTTGCATGTTTATTATAAAATACTTATCTTTTAAATAAAATTTTTTAAAAACTTTTTTTAAATAAAAATATATTTTTTACAATATAACTATCAAAAGTTGGTAACTTATAAACCATTAAAGAACTTTTTTTATTCATAGCTCTTTAATAGTTCTGTTTTAAAATTTTAAAAAAAAATACTTTTTTGGTATTTTTAAATTATTTTAATCGAAACAAATTTCACCAACTTCAAATCTTTCAAAAGAAATGATATGAGAATCATGTTGCTTAAGTAATTGGGAAACATTTTTTTTAGGTTCTAAAATAAAATTTTGTCCCGTTAATGAAATTTCATCTTTAAACTTTTTTATTTTTCCTTTAATAATTTTTTCAATTATTTTATCTGATTTATTTGAATTTTTAAGAGAATTTAAAATAATGTTTTTTTCTCGATTAATTATTTTTTCAGGTATAATATTTGAATTTAAATATCTTGGTTTACTTGCAGCAATATGCATTGCTAAATTTTTTGAAAATAAATCATTTTTCGAATCAATAACTAAAAGAACTCCTATTTTTTCGCAATGATGAATATAACTAATTATGTTATTTCCCATTAAAAATTTCAATCTTCGAATATTAATATTTTCTCCTAATTTAGAAATTATTTCTTTTTTTTCTTTTTCAAATAACAATTTAATGCGATTAAAATCATTAGTTTCTAAAAATAAAATTTTTTCTACAATTTCTCTTCCTAAAAAAGTAAAATTTTTTTCTTTTGCGACAAAATCAGTTTCACAATTTAGTTCTAATATTGCTGCTTTTTTATTTTTAACTTTTAAAAAAATTTTACCTTGTTTTGTTTTATACGAAGATCTTTTTTCTGCTTTAATTTCACCTATTGTTTTTAAGAAATCAATTGCATTTTCTAAATTTTCATTTGTTTTTATTAAAGCATTTCTACATTCTATGATACCAGCTCCAGTTCTATCTCTTAACTTTTTTACAAGAGAAGCTTTTATTTTTTTATTCATATTTAATTCCTTAATTAACTTTTAAATTAAGTTTTGCTAAAATAAACATTTTTAAATTTTAGAAAAAATAAAAAACTCTTTAAAATATCTTAAACTTTTTGCTTTACTTTATGAAAAAATCGAATATTTTTATTATTTTTAATATTAATTCCATGAATTAATGTAGTAATAGCATTTAAATATAATTTTATTGCCCTAATAGCATCATCATTTCCAGGAATTATGAAATTAATTCCATCTGGATTAGAATTAGTATCTACTACAGAAAAAACTGGGATACCCAAATGATTAGCTTCTTTTACAGAAATCTTTTCATGTTCAGCATCAACAATAAATAAACAATCTGGTAATCCCCCCATATTTTTAATTCCACCTAAACTATTTTCTAATTTTTTTAATTTTTTTCTTCTAATTAGTACTTCTTTTTTTGTTAATTTTTCAAAAGTTCCATCTTTAGATTGAATTTCTAAATTTTTTAAATGTTTGATGGATTGTCTTACTGTTTTCCAATTAGTTAACATACCCCCTAACCAACGATGATTTACATAAAATTGATTACAAGCAAGAGCAGATTCTTTTATTATTTTACTTGCTGCTTTTTTTGTTCCAACAAATAAAACCTTTCCTTTTCTAGAAACAATCTTTTTTATTTCAAACAAAACAGTATTAAACATAGGTAGTGTTTTTTCTAAATTAATGATATGAACTTTATTTCTTGTCCCAAAAATAAATGGTTTCATTTTAGGATTCCAATAACGAGTTTGATGTCCAAAATGAACTCCTGCTTTTAACATATCTTGCATAGAAACTATTGACATAATTACCTCTATTTAAAATTTTTCTAAAAAATAATAATTTATTTTTTTTTATAATATCTAAAATAATAAAAATAAAAAACTTAAAATTTTTACTATTTTTAATTAGTATAATATATCTATTTAAAAAAAACTGTAAATTTAGTGCTTTATACTAACAAATGATCAGGAAAATTTATGTACAAAAATATTATAAAAGAAAAATTAGAAATAAAAAAAATAAAAAAAGCAGGAAAAATAGCATCTAATGTTCTAAAAATGATTTCGGAATATATTGTTCCAAATATCACGACTGGAGAATTGGATCGAATTTGTCATGATTATATTATACATGAAGAAAAAGCATTTCCTGCCTGTTTAGGTTATAATGGATTTCCGAAATCCACTTGTATTTCAATAAATGATGTTGTATGTCATGGAATACCAAATGATAAACAAAAATTAAAAAATGGAGACATTGTTAATATCGATGTAACCATAATGAAAAATTCTTATCATGCAGACACATCTAAGATGTTTTTAGTTGGAAAACCAACTATTTTAGGAAAAAGATTATGTTATGTTGCTAAAAAAAGTCTTGATTTAGCAATTAAAATAATTAAACCAAACATTTCTATAAACGAAATAGGAAAAGTTATACAAAATTATGTAGAAAAAAAAGATTTTTCAATAGTTCAAGAATATTGCGGACATGGAATCGGCCAAAAATTTCATGAAGATCCTCAAATACTTCATTATTACAATGAAAATAATAAATTTTTATTAAAAGAAAATATGACCTTTACAATTGAACCTATGATAAATGCTGGATCTCATGAAATAAAATTAATGAGAGATGGATGGACTGTAAAAACAAAAGATAGAAGTTTATCGGCTCAGTACGAGCATACTATTTTAGTTACTAAAAAAGGATCCGAAATTTTAACTTTATAAAAAATATTTTTTTCTCATAAAAAAATTATCAAAAAATCAAGATTCTTTAAAAAAAGGTATTTATATATTAAAAGGTTAATTAAAAAAATGAATAATCTCAAAAAAATTATTACGGAAACGTTCGAAAAAAAAGAAAAAATCAATTTTTTAAAAAAAGATAATTCTATTATCAATGTAATTAATAACGTTATTGAATTATTAAATATTGGAAAATTACGTATTTCTGAAAAAAAAAATGGTGCTTGGATCACTCATCAATGGTTAAAAAAAGCAGTTTTACTTTATTTATATACAAAAAAAAATGAAGTAATTCCTAATACGAATAGTAACTATTACGACAAAATTCCACTAAAATATTATGATTATTCTTTAAAAAAATTCCAAAAAGAAGGAGTTAGAGTAGTTCCAAATACACTAGTAAGATATGGATCCTTTATAGAAAAAAATGTAGTATTAATGCCGTGTTATGTCAACATAGGCGCTTATATTGCAGAAAATTCAATGATCGATACTTGGGCAACAGTTGGTTCTTGTGCTCAAATAGGAAAAAATGTTCATTTATCTGGAGGAGTGGGTATTGGAGGAGTTTTAGAACCTTTGCAAAACAACCCTACCATTATTGAAGATAATTGCTTCATTGGTGCTCGTTCAGAAATAGTAGAAGGAGTTATAGTAGAAAAAAATTCTGTAATTTCTATGGGGGTATATATAGGACAAAGTACTAAAATTTATGATAGAGAAACAGGAAAAATTTTTTATGGTAAAGTTCCATCTGGTTCGGTTGTAGTACCCGGTAATTTACCTGGATTAAATAATAAATATAGTTTATATGCTGCTATAATTGTAAAAAAAGTAGATTCTAAAACAAGGAAAAAAGTTCAAATTAACGAACTATTACGAAATTTAAATTAATTTTTTTTAAAAAATAAAAAATTATTTACAATTTAAGAAAATCTTTTCTCGCCTAATTAACAATTAATTAGGCGAAAATAAACAATATTTATACTATTAAATAAACTTCACTATTTTCCCTTTGAATCTTAAAAACTAATATTGAAGGATCTTTTTCAAAAATATTTTTCAAATCATTTAAATTAAAAATTTTTTCTTTGTTTACTTCTAAAATAATATCATTTTTTTTAAATCCTAATTTAAAAGCAGAAGAATTAACTTTTACAAAGGTAACTTTTACTCTTTTTTGATTGTTTGAAATAAAATTAGTAAAATTAGCACCTTCTATAAATTTATTTAGCACTCCATAATTTGATTTTCTTTTTAAATGATATTTTAATACGGCTACTACAGTCTTTATTTTTTCATCATGTATTAAACCTATCTTAATCTTGCTGTTAAATGGTAAAGATGCGATTTCAGCTCGTAAAGATAAAAAATTAAAGATTGGTTTTTTATTCAAAGAAATAATTATATCTCCTGGTTTAATTCCTGATAGATCAGCAGAAGAATTTTTAAAAACTTGATTAATGAAAGCTCCTCTTCGTAATTTCAAACTCATTGCTTTTGATAAATCAAATGTTAATTCAGTTCCAATAATTCCTAATTCTCCACGAATAACATGACCATATTTAATGATTTGATCAGTAATATTTTTTACAATATTTGTAGGAATAGAAAAACCGATCCCTATACTTCCCCCATCTGGAGATAAAATCGCTGTATTAATCCCAATCAATTTACCTTCCAAGTTAACTAATGCTCCTCCTGAATTTCCTTTGTTTATAGCCGCATCAGTTTGAATAAAATTTTCATAATGACTGTTATTTAAACCGCTTCTTCCTAAAGCAGAAATTATTCCTGAAGTTACCGTTTCACCTAATCCATAAGGATTTCCAATCGCTATGGTGTAATCTCCTACCTTTAAATTTTCTGATTCAATCATTTTAATAGCTATTAAATTTTTTGCATTGTTTAATTTAAGTAAAGCTATATCAGAAAGTTCATCTTGTCCTATTAAGTTGGCGTTATATAAACGCCCATCATTCAATTTAACTTGAATTTTGTTTGCATTTTGAACTACATGATTATTAGTAACTATATATCCATGTTCGGCATTAATTATAACTCCTGACCCTATTACTCTAATTTTTTTGGGTAATTGATTTTTTTTATTCCATTTTTTACATAATGGGGTTCCATAAAATGGAGATTTTTTTTCACAAAATGGAGCTTCGTTTTCATTTAAAAAAGATTGATCATTTTGAATTTCATTATTTTCAATTGTTGTTTTTACTTCTGCATCTATACTTACAACTGTAGGTATAACTTTGTTTAACAAAGTAGATAAACTAAAAATATTTTCATTAGAAATATTATTTTTTTTTAAAAAAGAAAAATTTTCATTTGAAGATATGCTAAATCGAGGAAACAAAAAACTTATTATCATTATCACAATAGCCATTTTTTTCATATTTTATCTCTAAATTTCATTTTCATTTTTGTTTATATTTATAAATATATTTTTAATTTTATTCTGATATTTTTTTTAAGCTCTATACATCCTTATATAATTTAAATTAATAATTTATGAAAAATTTTCAAACTTCTAAAAATTTATATATCAATTATCTTGAACAATCAAAAATTTTTTAAAAAAATTAAAGTTTTGAAAATAAAAATGTTTTATACTGATAAAATCAAATTAAATATACTTTTAATATGTTGAAGTTTAATAAAAACAAAAAATTTTTAACTTTTTATTATGAAAATAAACAAACTATTTTTTCTTTTTTTTTTTTTTTTTTTTTTCTTTATAAAGAAAAAAAAATTTTCCCCATAAAAAATAATTTGATTTTCTTAAATGGAAGTACTATGGGAACAAAATGGAAGGTTCAAATTTTTAAAAAAGAAAAAAACTTAGATTTTCAAAAATTAAAAAAAAATATTCAATTTTTGTTAGATCATGATGAAAAAGAACTATCTACTTGGAATAAAAATTCCATAATTTCAAATTTTAATAATAACTTAAACAATCATCCGATAGTAATTAGTAAAAATTTTAAAAATATTGTTTCAAAAGCAATGTTGATAAACAAAAAAACGCTCGGAGCGCTAGATATTACAATAGGTTCATTAATAAACATTTGGGGATTCAATACTATAAATAAACCGTTTAAATTTCCTTCTTTTAAAAAAATAAAAGTTGCTCTTTCAAAAACTGGCATTAAACATATTTTTTTAATTAAAAACCAAAATAAACAGTATTTATATAAAAATTTAAAAAACTTGGAAATAAATCTTTCTACATTAGGAGAGGGTTTTGCAGTAGATCATATTTCTAATTTACTTGATAAAAAGAAAATTAATGATTATATCGTTTCTGTTGGAGGAGCGATAAAATCAAAAAAAAAATGTTTACATAAAAATTTTTCAATTATAGCTATACAAAATCCTATTAACAAAAAAAAAATTGTTCATCTGTTGATTAAATTAAAAAATCAATCAATAAGTACTTCAGGAAATTATAGAAATTTTTATTATTTTAATGGAAAAAAAATTTCTCATTTAATAAATCCTTTTACTGGCATACCTATTATGAATAATTTAACATCAGTAACTGTAATTTCTAAAAGTGCATTAAATGCCGATGCTTGGGATACTGCTTTAGAAATATTAGGTTTTCAAAAAGCAAGAAAATTAGTATTAAAAGAAAAACTTGCTGTTTGTTTAATACAAAAAAGGAAAAAAAACTTTTATACTTGGTTATCTCCCAAATTTAAGAAATTTTTGATCAAATCTTCAATAAATGTTAATCAATAAATCATATGAAACAAAAATTTTATAAAAAACAAAAATGTTTTAAAAAAAATACTTGGTATAATTTCAAAATTTTTTATAAAAAAACCCATTTATAAAAAATACGATTTATTTTTTTTAAAATTATAAAAAAATTTTGGAGGTTTAAAATGAAAATTTTATCTGGTGCTGAAATGGTAATACAATCCTTAGTAGATCTAAAAACAAAATATGTTTTTGGATATCCTGGTGGAGCAGTTCTTGATATTTATGATGCTTTAAAAACAGTAGGAGGAATAAAACATATTTTAGTAAGGCATGAACAAGCAGCTACACATATGGCTGATGGTTATGCAAGATCTACTGGTAAAGTAGGTGTTGTATTAGTTACTTCGGGACCAGGAGCAACCAATGCTATTACTGGAATTGCAACTGCTTATATGGATTCAATTCCTATGATTGTTATTTCAGGTCAAGTTGCTTCTGATTTAATTGGTTATGATGCTTTTCAAGAATGCGATATGATCGGAATATCTCGCCCAATTGTAAAACATAGTTTTTTAGTTAAAAAAACTATGGATATTCCTACGATTTTTAAAAAAGCATTTTGGCTAGCATCTACTGGAAGACCAGGACCTATAGTAATAGATATTCCTAAAAATATTTTAGGTGAAAAATGTAAAAAACCTTATGTATTTCCTAACTTTGTTAAGATAAGATCTTATAATCCAATAACTAAAGGAAATACTAGACAAATTAATAGAGTTTTACAAACTTTATTGAAAGCAAAAAAACCAATTATTTATGCAGGAGGAGGAGTAATTACTTCAAACAGTCACAAACAATTAAAGATTTTAGCTGAAAAACTAAACTTTCCTGTTACTACCTCGTTGATGGGTCTAGGTGCTTTTCCAGGAACTCATAGACAAAACTTAGGTATGTTAGGTATGCATGGAACATATCATGCTAATATGGCTATGCATTACTCTGATGTAATACTCGCTATCGGAGTTAGATTTGATGATAGAACTACTAACAATTTAAAAAAGTATTGTCCTTTCTCTAAAATTTTACATATAGATATTGATCCTACTTCAATTTCTAAAACAATTTTAGCTAACATTCCTATTGTTGGAGATGCTAAAGACATATTGAAAAATATAAATAAAGAATTAATCCAAATTTCTATAAAAAATGATTTTAATTCTCTCGAAAGTTGGTGGAAATCTATTAATAAATGGAAAAAAAAATCCGAAGAAAAAATAAATAACTCTAAAAGTAGTACTATTAAACCGCAAAAAGTTATAAAAACTATCTGGGATAAAACATTAGGAAAAGCCTTAATTACATCAGATGTAGGACAACATCAAATGTTCACTGCTTTATATTATTCATTTGATTTTCCTAGACAATGGATTAATTCAGGTGGCTTAGGAACTATGGGATTTGGTTTACCTGCAGCTTTAGGAGTAAAATTAGCTTTTCCTAAAAAAACAGTGATTTGTATCACAGGAGATGGTAGTATTCAAATGAACATTCAAGAACTATCTACTGCAATGCAATATCAGTTACCAATTTTAATAATAAATCTAAATAATCAATCATTAGGGATGGTAAAACAATGGCAGGATATGATTTACTCTGGAAGACATTCTCACTCTTATATGAAAGCATTACCTAATTTTGTTAAATTATCTGAATCTTATGGACATATTGGAATATCCGTCAGTGATCCTTTAAAACTAAATAAAAAAATAGAAAAGGCATTAAGAATACTGAATCAAGGTAAATTAGTATTTTTAGATATCATAATTAGTAATTCAGAACATGTTTATCCTATGCAAATAAAAGGAGGAGGAATGAACGAAATGATATTAGAAAAAAAGAGAGATTCTTAAAATGAAACGAATACTGTCAATATTATTAGAAAATGAATCTGGTTCACTGTCTAGAGTAATAGGTCTTTTTTCTCAAAGAGGTTACAACATAGAAAGTTTAACAGTATCTACAACTGAAGACCCTTCTTTATCCCAGTTAACAATACAAACTGTAGGCGATGAAAAAATATTAGAGCAAATTGGAAAACAATTACATAAATTAATCGATGTTTTAAAGGTTTCAGAAATTAACACTATCGATTGCATAGAACGAGAAATAATCTTAATAAAAACGGGTAATATCTGTAAAAAGAAAAGAAGAATTAAAGATATTGTTGATATATTTGAAGGAAAAATAATAAGTTTAACTACAAAAGGTTACATCATTCAAATAACTGGTTCTAGTAAAAAAATCAATGCTTTTTTAGAATTAATTAAAAAATATATTAATATTCTCGATTTATCAAGATCAGGAATTATTAGAATAAATAGAAATTAATTTTTTGTTTCATTGGTTTATAATAAAGAATCATTTTATACAAAGTAAAACATTCATCTTGAAATTAAATACAAAAATTATGAAAAAAAAAAACATATTCCCGTATTACTTCAAGAAGTAATACAAGCATTAAATATTAAAAAAAATGGAATTTATATAGATTGTACTTTTGGATGCGGCGGGCATTCAAATGAAATGTTAAAAAAAATAGGTGCAAAAGGAAAATTATACGCAATAGATATTGATCCTAATTCAAAAAAAGAAGCTGATAAAATATCAGATCGTCGTTTTAACTTTTATAATGGATCATTTTCAGAGGTAATATCTTCTTTAAAAAAAGAAAAAATTATAAATAAAGTTGATGGAATTTTATTAGACTTAGGAGTTTCTTCATTGCAGTTAAACAATCCAAAAAGAGGATTTTCTTATGTATATGACGGACCTTTAGATATGAGAATGAATCAAAACGTAGGAATTACAGCCTCAATGTGGTTATTAAAAAACAAAGAAAAAAAAATTGCCGATGTTTTGAAAAAATTTGGAGAAGAAAGATACGCTAAAAAAATTGCTCGATCTATTGTAGCTAAAAATAGAATTTCCCCTATTACCCGAACTAAGGAATTATCTGAAATAATAAAAAAAAATAGACCTTTTAACAAATTTAAACATCCTGCTAGATGTAGTTTTCAGGCAATTCGAATCTATTTAAATCAAGAGTTAACTGAATTGAAAAAAGTTCTAAATAATTCCTTGAAAATTTTATCTAGCAAAGGAAGGTTAGCTGTAATTTCTTTTCATTCTTTAGAAGATAGAATTGTAAAAAGATTTTTTGTAAATCACAGTAAAAAATCTTTCTCAATTCCTAAAACTCTTCCATTAACCGAAAAACAAATCAAAAAATTTAAAAAAAATGATTTTAAAATAATTGGAAGAATTTTCCCAAGTTTAAATGAAATAAAAAAAAATTATAGATCTCATAGTGCTATTTTAAGAATTGTTGAAAAAATTTAAGAGTTCATGAAAATAAATTAGAATTAGTCTAGAAATTATTTAGAATAATTTATTAAAAATAAATATTATAAATATAATATTTTATACATTAATTATGACATCTTCTCTTTTAATCATTATTATTATAGATAGGACAAAATATTTGATTTTATAAAAAACCCATTAGTTATAGAAAAAATAGAATTTAAAAAATAAAAAAATCATACTAGAAAAAAATATTTAATTTTTATAAAAACTATAAAAAAATTAATGTGCATACAGACGTACAACATATAAAAATGAAGCAATGATCTATAAAGTGATAAAAAAATAAAAAAATTAATTTTTTTTAAAAAATAAAAATTTTCGTTTTTTGATATTTTTAGTTTTATTTTATTTATATTTTTTTATTTAATAGTAAGAATTATATTCTTTTAATTGATAAACTTTTAAAAATTAATATATCAAGGAAATATTTACTAACTAAAAAATTGGTTATTTCAAGTAGCTTAAAGAATTCTAATGATCAATTTAGAAAAATCATTAGCTATAAGAACACTAATACATTCTCATACTTTAAATATTCTATTAAAAATATTTTAAACATTAATTTTATTTTGGTGTCCAAAGTTATTAACTTAAAATAATTTAGAATCAATTTGATTTAAAAAATAATATTCCTATATTTTCAAGGATGAAAATATTAAAAGAATTAATAAAACTAATACAAAGTTACTATCTCAAATACTTACAAAAAAACTACTATAACTGCTATTACTGTTGATACATATAAAGAAAAAAAAATTGAATTTTATTTGTATAAATGAAAGTTTGAGTAAACCTAATATAAAAAATTAAAATTAAAAAATAAAAATTCCTTAATTTTAGAAATAAATAAAAGTAATCAATTGTTCATCTCATTAAACTCTTCATTACCATCATTATTACTAGTATTAATTATAATCACCTAGAAAATTATAAAAAATATAGAAACTCTTAAAAAGATATTTTTAATATTTTTTAAAAAACTTCTTTTAAATGAACATGCAATTATTTATATAAGCAATACCGTTATTAACAGTCTAAAAAATAAATTTTCTTTTTGTTTTATATCATATAGATTTAAGAAGAAAATAAATTCTAGAATAAAAATTCTATATTTAAAACAACTAAAAATCTACTTTTATAGTTATCAGAAAAAGTTTTTCTAATTTAGAAATAACATTAAAGTGTGCTTGAAAAACAAAATAAACTTAATGCAATAGCTTCTATAACATTAGATTAGCTGCTATGAAAAAAATAAGAAATAAATGCAAAATTAAAAGTTTAAAAAAATTTAAAGAAATTTATAAAAAATTAGAATTTATAGGAATCTTTTTTTTAAAATATCACTGATAAAATAGGAGATTTTTTTTATGTTTTTTAATGATTTTAGAAATCATCCAACTGACTTAATACAAATAATTAAAACCATAAAAAAATTAGGGAAATAAAAGATTAGTTATGATATTTTAATCTTACCGATAAATACGTACAAAATACTTGTATAAAAAATTTATAAAAGCATTATCTGTAGTAAATCAACTTCTGTTATTAGATATTCGTTCTGCAAACAAATTACCTATTCTAAATACAAATAACAAATTTTTATTTTAAAAAATTAAAGAAAAAATTAAATCCTATTTATATTTCAGATAAAAAAATATTAATAATATTTTATTAAATGTTATTCACAATGAATATATTGTTTTAATTCAAGAAAAAAAAGATATTAATTAATCTATCATTAATTTTTTTTAAAAAGACAATAAACATAAATAAAAAATAGCCTTTTTATTAAAAAAAGTTCCTTCAAAAAGAGAAATCTTTTTATAATCAGAAAAATAAATTTTAAATGTCTCTAAAAAATAGCTATTTGATATTTGGAATTGACACTAAAATTTATCCTGTAATTCAACGTAAAAACAAAGATTTTTAGAAATATTTATTGTTTTGAATAGAAAGAATGAAAAAGGTAGAAAAGTTTGAGGTATATTTAAATGCTTAAAGATTATTCTTCAAACGAAAAATGGAATTTCGGAGCTAGTTACAACTATAAATAAACTAAAAAGCAAATTATTATGGAAAAAATTTAAATTACCAATTCTTCTTTTTATGTATTTAAAATTCTATGAATTTAAAAAAAATCTTTAAACATATTAAAAAAATAGAGAACTAAAGATTCCTATCATTATTAAATTAAATACTGAAAGACCCAGTCTAAGTATTTTTGTAATTGATTCATATAAAAAAATATTTTTTTTTAAAAAAAGCTTTTTTTATGAAAAACCGTTATATTAGAAGAATAAGTATATAATTAAGAATATATTATAATAATACTTAGCAAATAATTATTACCTTCTATCAAAATTAATACAAAAATAAATTTTACGATTATCATTCTAAATATATTTTCAATAAAATAAAATACTGTTTCCAAAATAGATTTGAAAAATCGTAAAAAATGAATTATGTACCTAAACAAGCTTAGAAAATATCAAATTACAATGAATACAAAAAAGCGGATTTTATTATCGATAATAAAAAAATTTGAATGCTTGAAATCAATACTTGTCCTGAAATGACTAAAAAGTTTTATTCTTATAACTGCTAAAATTGCTAATTTATCATTCTTAAATTTAATAAAAAATGTTAAATTAAGCAAAATAATATTTTTTTAAATTTCATATAAATTAAAATTAATATTTTCTAAAATTTTGAGAAATATGTTATTCAAAAAAACTTTTATCTCATATAAAAATTATTTGGTTTGGAAGAAAAAATGAATCAACTAACAAAAAAAAAAATAATAGTTGGACTAGATATAGGAACAACAAAAGTTGTTACTTTAATAGGAGAAATTTCACCTATTAATTTAATTAATATAATAGGAATAGGGATTAGTCGATCTCATGGAATTGAAAAAGGAGAAGTAACTAATTTAAAATCTGTTTCTAAATCAATTCAAAGTTCTATTGAACTAGCTGAAAATATGGCGGGATATAATATTTCTTCTGTCTATTTATCTATATCTAGTAAGCACATTCATTTTCAAAACGAAATTGGAATAGTTCCATTATCAAAAGAAGAAGTAACTGAAGAAGATATAAAAAATGTTATTCATACTGCCCAATTTGTAAAAATAAATAATGAGCATGAAATTTTGCATGTCATTCCAAAAGAATTTGCTATCGATCAAAAAATTGGAATAAAAAACCCTTTAGGTTTGTCTGGAATAAGAATGCAAGTAGAAGTACATCTAATTACATGTCATAATAAAATAGTAAAAAACTTCGTAAAATCAGTTCAAAATTGTGGAATAAAAGTAGATAAAATTATTTATTCTGGGTTAGCTTCTAAAGAAGCTGTAATTTCTAAGGAAGAAAAAAAGTTAGGGGTTTGCATAATAGATATAGGAAGCGGGACTATGGACGTAACTACATACGTCAACGGATCTATCAGCTGTAGTTTTGTTATTCCTTATGCAGGTAACAATGTTACTAACGATATATCTTCTATCTTTTCCATTTCAAAAAAAGATGCTGAAATCATTAAAATTGAAAATGGATGTTCTGATGAAAGAAATGAAAAAAAAACAAAACAAATCGAAATAATTTCATTCGATGAAAGTAAAAAGAAATATATTGATTCAAAATTATTACAAAATGTTATAGAAGCTCGATACTTAGAACTCTTAAATTTAGTCAAAAAAAAATTACTTGTATTCTTTGAAACTTCTGACAAAACCAAAATTGAAAAAGAACTATCAGGAGGGATAATATTAACAGGAGGAGCTTCAAAAATAAAAAATTTAATTAATCATGCTAAAAAAATATTTAAAACTAAAGTAAAAATAGGAAAAACCAAAAAAATAGAAGGATTAACAAATGACATTAATAATGAAAATTATTCCACAGTAATAGGATTATTAAAATACGGAAAAAAAGAATTTCTTAAAGAGAAAAAAAATATTAAAAATGAAAACTTTTTTCAAAAATGGTTTAAAAAAATTCATTTTTGGATAAAAAAAGAATTTTAAAATATTATGCATTAAAAATGTTTAAAAAGTTTACATAATAAAAAATGGAGCAATTATGTTAAAAGAAAAAAAAACAAATGAATATGCTATTATTAAAGTAATAGGAATCGGAGGAGGAGGATGTAATGCTATAGAACATATGATAAAAGAAAAAATAACAGGAGTAGAATTTTTTGCTATTAACACTGATGAACAAGCTTTAAAGAAAATAGAAGTCGAAAAAAAAATACAAATAGGCAACCGAATTACTAAAGGATTAGGAGCCGGTGCAAATCCAGAAATAGGAAAACGTTCTGCTGAAGAAGATCAAGAAATTTTAAAAAATATTTTAAAAGGAGCAGATATGGTGTTTATTGCTGCTGGAATGGGAGGAGGAACAGGTACTGGAGCAGCTCCTATAATTGCTAGAATAGCAAAAGAATTAGGCATATTAACTGTTTCAATTGTTACTAAACCCTTCAATTTTGAAGGAAAAAAAAGAATAGAATTTGCTGAAATTGGAATACAAAAATTATCAAAAACTGTCGATTCATTGATCGTCATACCAAATGACAAACTAATCAAGGTATTAAGTAAAGAAATTTCTTTATTAAACGCTTTTAGTGAAGTAAATAATATTTTAAAAGGGGCTATACAAAGTATTGCTCAGCTTATAACTCAGCCTGGTTTGATTAATGTAGATTTTGCTGATGTCAGAACTGTGATGTCAGAAATGGGATACGCTATGATGGGAATAGGAACTTCTTCCGGAAAAAATAGAGCAGAAGAAGCGACTGAAACTGCCATTTCAAGCCCATTATTAGAGGATGTTAATTTATCAGGAGCAAAAGGAGTTTTAGTTAATATAACTGCTAATTCAGATTTAAAATTAAATGAATTTGAAACTATTGGAAATATTATTAGATCATTTTCTTCCGATCATGCAACCATAGTAATTGGTACATCTTTAGATTCAAAAATAAAAAATACAATTAAAGTTACAGTTATTGCAACAGGAATTGAAATAAATTTTTCTCATGAAAGAAATGACATTTCTTTTAAAAAATCAAAACAAGAAAATATTTTGAAAAATTCAAACATTGAATTAAAAGATCCTATTTTTTTCAGAGAAAATAAAAAAAAGAAAGAAAAATTAATAAATTCTAAATTTATTGTCAAAAAAAATATAGAATATCTAGATATTCCTACATTTTTAAGAAAGAAATAAATTGAAATATTAATTAATATGATTATTTTTTTTAAACAAAATTTTTTTAAAAATATTTATTTTTAAAAAAATAAAACACTTCCTTAAAAACACAAAAATATTAATAAATAATTGTTGTTATAACAAGAATTATAATATAGTTTATATCAATAAAATATTCTAAACAAAATTTATTTTCTAAATATGTCTGAAAAAAATCAAAGAAGTATTTTTATTTCCAAAACAGCAAAAAACAAAATAATTGAACTTTTTAAAAACAAGAAAAATAAAAACTTAAAATTCCGAATTTATATTACAGGAGGGGGATGTACAGGATTTAAATATGGTTTTATTTTTGATGAAAAAATAAACAAAAAAGATATTTTTTTAAAAAAAGATAATGTTCCTGTAATAATAGATCATATAAGCTTTCAATATCTTATAGGGGGAACATTAGATTTTATAGAAAATTTAGAAGGATCTAAATTTACTATTTCTAATCCAAATGCAAAGATTACATGTGGTTGTGGACTATCATTTAGCGTATAATTTATAGAAAACTTTTAATTCTAAATTTTATTTAACATAAAATCTTTTTTTTAAAATGTTTTTTTAACATAAAAAATAACGGTTTTAGAAAAATTATGCTTAATCTAGGTATCATTGTAGCAATGAAACAAGAACTAAATGAAATCAAAAAAAAAATATTTATATATAAAAAAAATAATTTTAAAAATTATATACTTTATATAGGAAAATTTAAAAAGATTAAAATCTTTTTATTACAATGTGGTGTTGGAAAAACTAATGCTAGCTGTGCTACAAGCATCTTACTTTGCAAATACAAAATTGATTTTATCATAAACATAGGATCCTGCGGATCACTAAAAAAAAATAAAAAAATATTCGATATTCTAATTCCAGAAAAATTATGTTATCACGATGTTGACTTAACAGCTTTTAATTATCCTGTAGGAAAAATTCCTAATTTACCAATTTTTTTTTATCCTAATTTTTATTTAAAAAACATTATCATAAAAATTTGTACTGAAAAAAAAATCCCTTTTTTTTTAGGATTATTAATAACCGGAGATATCTTTTTACAAGGAAAAGACAACTTAAATATTATTAAAAAGAAAATTCCTTCAGCTATTGCGTTAGATATGGAATCTACTGCCATTGCACATGTTTGTTACATATTTAATACCCCTTTTATTAACATTAAATTAATATCTGATTGTTCCGGGAATAAATCAAAAATAGAATTTAAAAAAAATATACTTAACATTAATTTAAAATCTTGGTTAATTATATTTGAAATTTTAAAGTTTTTTAACGGTGATTAAATTTTAATATCCATTATATTTCAGTTATATAATTACAAAAATAAAATTTTCTATAATTTAATTTTTATTTCAAACATATAGTTCTTTTATTCAAAAAAATAGAACTATATGTTAAATAATTCTTTCAAAATGAAAATTTCAGAACTTTTTCAGATGCTTTTAAATATTAATTTATTAAATCGGTGATAGTCCCTTCACATATTTCAGCTGCTAATGAAATCGTTTCTGATAAAGTTGGATGCGGATGTATGGTCAAAGAAATATCTTGAGCATCACATCCCATTTCAATGGCTAAACTGATTTCAGAAAGTAATTCTCCGGCATTTCTACCTATTATTACTCCTCCTATCAATCTTTTTGTATCTTTATTGAAAATTAATTTTGTTGATCCAAACAAAGAACAATTAGATGCAATTGCTCTTCCTGAAGCAATCCAAGGAAACGTGGCAACCTTATAATTAATGTTTAATTTTTTAGCATCTTTTTCAATGATTCCAGTCCAAGCAATTTCTGGTTCTGTATAAGCTACATTTGGAACAACTTCAGGATCAAAAAAATGTTCTTTCCCTGCTATAACTTCCGCAGCTATTTTACCTTGATGAATTCCTTTGTGTGCTAACATAGGTTGTCCTGTAACATCACCAACAGCGTAGATATTCTTTATATTTGTTTTCAATTGTTCATTAACTTTTATAAAACCTTTATTATTTATTTTGACGCCAATTTCTTTAATCCCTAATGAACCGAGAGAAGGAACTCGTCCTACAGCTACTAATATGGCATCGTATAATATTGTTTTCTTTCCTTTTTCTTTTTGATCTATTGTTACTAACATACCATTTTCTACTTCTTTTACATCTAAAATGTTTGTTTCTAACATAACGTTAAATTTATTTTTGATAGCATTTAAGAAAATTTGAATTACATCATTATCTACAGAAGGAAAAATATGACTGTGATTATCGGTAATATCAATTTTAGAACCCAAAGAATGATATATTGTTGCCATTTCTAAACCAATAACACCTCCACCAATAATTAATAATTTTTTAGGAATATAAGGAATAGATAATGCCTCTGTAGAAGTCCAAACTTTTTTACTTTCATAAGGAAGAAAAGCTAATTTTACTGATTTTGATCCTGTTGCAATAATTGCATTTTTAAATTCAAGATTCGAAACATATACATCATTTTTTAGAATAACTAACTCATTTTCTGACTTAAATTTTGCAACACCATTTATTACTTTAATCCCTCTTTTTTTTGCCATATGACTTAAAGCAAAATTTAATTTACTTATATTTTCTTTTTTCCAATTTATCAACTTTTTTATATTTATATCAAATGAAGAAAATGAAATTCCGCAAATAGATAATTCCTTAATTTGATTAATAGTTTTTGAAACATATAGTAAACTTTTAGAAGGAATACATCCTACATTTAAACAAACACCTCCTAAATTACAATAATTTTCAATTAAAATAGTGTTTAAACCTAAATCTGAACAACGAAAAGCAGCTGTATATCCAGCCGGACCAGCTCCTATTATAACAACTGTTTTATTACTTTTATCACACATTTTTATTTTATTTCCCAAATGATTTCATTATTAAATGAATCTAAATAAAAAGATTATTAAACTTATTTAAATAAAATGTTTAACTCATAATAATTATTCTTAATTTACAAATAATCTTCATTAAATTAATATATTATGAATGTATCTATAGGATCAACAATCTAATTTCAGATAAAAAGTTACTTATATATTCCATAAATTTAGCACCATACACACCATCAATAATTCGATGATCATATGACAAAGAAAATGGTAATATTAATCGAGGAACAAAACCATTTTTTCTCCATATAGGTTTAATAAATGTTTTAGAAACTCCTAAAATTCCAACTTGTGGAGCATTTATAATAGGTGTAAATCCAGTTCCTCCTAATTTTCCTAAACTTGAAATAGTAAAACTTCCATTTTGAAAATCTAATAAAGCTAATTTTTTTTTTCTTGCCTTTCTACATTTTAAAAATATTTCATAAGATAATTGAGATAATCTTTTCTTATTCACTTTTTTTATAACAGGAACAACTAAACCATCTTTAGTATCAACAGCTATTCCTATATTAATATCTTTATTCAAAATAAAACTATTTTTTTCATTCGAAAAAAAACTATTAAACCATGAAAATTTTTCTAATGCTCTTGCCACAACTTTAGTAATAACAGAAAGTAATGTTATTTTTTGATCCTGTTCTTCTTTTTTTAAAAGATTTATTTCTTTTCTAAATTTTTCCAATTCTGTAATATCTGATTCATAAAATTGAGTGACATGTGGAATATCATTCCAACTTTTTTTTAAATTTTGACCAGATGCTAATTGAATTTTGGTCAATTTAATTTGATCTTTAGTCGTATAAGAATTTTTTAAATCCTTTACAACATCGATAATTTTATTTTTTTTAAATTCTAAACTTTCATTTTTTTTATTTTTATATAATTCAAGATCTTCTTTTAAAATTCTACCTTTTCTTCCTGATCCTTTTAAGTTTTTTAAATTAATTTTTAATAATCTAGCTAAACGGCGAATCAAAGGCGAAGCATGAAAAAAAATATTCTTTTCAGATTTTCTTTTTTTCGAAATAAAATTTATCTTTTCTTCTTCAAAACCACTTGAGAAATATTGATTATCGGAATTTATTTGTTCACTTTCTAAATTCATTATGAAGATAACATCATTATATTTTACCTTATCTCCTATGTTAATTAACACTTCTTTTATCGTTCCAGAAAATGGAGAAGGAATTTCCATAGAAGCTTTCTGTCCTTCTACTACAATTAAGATTTGTTCTTTTTTTATTTTATCATTTTTTTTAACTAAAATTTCAATAACTTCTACTAAATCTCTACCAATATCGGGAATTTTAACTTCAATGTTCACTTTTATGATCCTTTTCTAATTCTTTTTATGCTAAACGCGGATTAATCTTATTGATGTTAATATTAAATTTAGAAATTGCCTGATCTACTATTTTAGATTCAAAAAATCCGCATTTAACTAATAACCTTAAAGCTGCTATAACAATATGTTGTGCATCTACTTCAAAATAATGTCGTAATTTTTTTCTGCTATCAGATCGGCCATAACCATCAGTACCTAATACAAAATAATGTTTAGCAGGAATATATTGTCTAACCTGTTCTGCAAATAATTTCATATAATCAGTTGAAGCAACAGCTGGAAAAGAATTCATAATTTGAGAAATATATGGAATTTTGGGTTTTTTCGTAGAATGAAATAAGTTCCACCTTTCACAATCTTGTCCATCTCTAGCTAATTCTGTAAAAGAAGTTACACTATAAATATCCGATCCTATATCATATTTTGAAAGCAAAATTTCAGAAGCTTCATGCACACTTTCTAAAATAGCTCCTGAGCCCATTAATTGAACTCTATATTTTTTATTTTTAGCTTCTTTAAGTTTATAAATACCTTTTATAATTCCTGTTTTAGAATTTTTAGGCATTTCTGGCATAGCATAATTTTCATTTGTAGTAGTTATATAAAAATAAATATTTTCTTGCTTTTTTCCATACATTCTATATAATCCATTCTGAATAATAACCGCTACTTCATACGCATAAGCAGGATCATAAGAAATACAATTTGGAACTGTTAAAGAATGTATATGACTATGTCCGTCTTCATGTTGCAATCCTTCTCCATTCAAAGTAGTTCTTCCTGAAGTAGCTCCAATTAAAAACCCTCTTGCCTGTTGATCCCCTGCTGCCCAAAATAAATCTCCTATTCTTTGAAATCCAAACATAGAATAAAAAATGTAGAACGGGATTACTGGAAAATTATTGCTACTATATGAAGTAGCTGCTGCTAACCACATTGCTCCAGCTCCTAATTCATTGATTCCTTCCTGCAAAATTTGACCATTTTTGTCTTCTCTATAATATAGAAATTGTTCTAGATCTTGCGGTTCATATACTTGTCCTCTAACATTATAAATACCTATTTTTCTAAATAAACTTTCCATTCCAAATGTTCTTGCTTCATCCGCAACTATAGGAACTAATATATTTCGTATTTCAGAATTTCTTAACATAATATTTAGCATTCTAACAAATGCTATTGTAGTAGAAATTCTTTTATTTTGTTTATTTAATAAAGAAGAAAACTCTTTTAATGAAGGAATTAAAAAGCATTTATCAAATTTTGTATTTCGAAATGGTAGATATCCTCCTAATTTTTTTCTTTGATTATGCAAATAATTGTATTCTTCAGAAAATTTTTTAAAAGAAACGTAAGGTAACTTAGAAAGTTCTTCATCTTTAACTGGAATATTAAACCGATCTCTGATATATTTTAGATCTGAAAAACTCATTTGTTTTATCTGATGAGCGATATTTTTTCCCTCTGCAATTTTCCCCATTCCGTATCCTTTTACAGTATGAAATAATATAACTGTTGGTCTTCCGTCCTTTTTCTTTGCTAAATTTAAAGCAGCATATATTTTTTTAGAATCATGACCTCCTCTATTTAACAACCAAATTTCTTTATCTGTCATATTCCTAACTAATTCTTTAGTTTCTTTGTATTTTTCAAAAAATTTTTTTCTAATGTATCCTCCATCTTTTGATTTAAAGGTTTGATAATTTCCGTCAACAGTTTCATTCATTAACTCAACTAATTTTCCAGAACAATCTTTTTTAAAAAGCGGATCCCATCTACTACCCCATATTACTTTAATAACTCTCCATCCAGCTCCTAAAAAAACATTTTCTAATTCATGTATAATTTTTCCATTTCCTAATACTGGACCATCTAATCTTTGTAAATTACAATTTATAACAAAAATTAAATTATCTAATTTTTCCCTAGCTGCAACTGTAATAGCTCCTTTTGATTCAGGTTCATCCATCTCTCCATCACCTAAAAAAGCATATACTGTTTGATTTGTAGTATCCTTTAAATCTCTGTTTGTTAAGTACTTTAAAAATTTAGCTTGATATATCGAAGATATTGGTCCTAAACCCATGGAAACAGTAGGAAACTGCCAAAAGTTAGGCATCAATTTAGGGTGAGGATAAGAAGATAATCCATTTCCTTCAATTTCTTGTCTAAAATTATTCATTTGCTTTTCCGAAATTCGACCTTCTAAAAAAGCTCTAGCATAAATACCCGGTGAAGCATGTCCCTGAAAATATATCAAATCTCCTGAATTCAGATCGTTTTTTCCTTTAAAAAAATGATTAAAACAAACTTCATATACTGTTGCAAAAGATTGAAAAGATGATAAATGTCCCCCTAGATCTAAATTTTTCTGAGAAGCTTTTAAAACCATAATTATCGCATTCCAACGAATAAATGAACAAATTTTTTTTTCTATTGATAAATTTCCAACATATTTCGGTTCTTCTTCTACTGAAATAGTATTTATATAATTTTGTATGTACTTAACTGCAGAAAAATTAGGGTTTTTTTTATGAATTTTTTTTAATACTAACGAAATTAAAAATTCTGCTCTTTCTATTCCTTCACGATCAATTACCGATTCGATTGCTTCTATCCAATCTTTAGTTTCAATAGGATCTATATCTTTATTTAAGTATTCTGTCATAAACAAAATTCCTTATGTACAAAAAATATTTTTTATAATAAAAAAATTTAATATTCTTAAATTTTGAAATTAATTTAATTTAAATCATTATTTTTTTTAAAATCCTTTTTAAAATTTGCTAATTTTTAATTATTAATTACTAATTATAATTGGTATTTAATACCATCAATAACTAATTTTAATTAATCAAAAGATCTTTGTTTTTTTAAAAAATTTTTTTTTATAAAATGATTTTAATAAATAAAAAATATTTTTAAAAAATGATTATTTAACTAATTATTAAAATAACTGATATTAAAAAAATTAATTTTCTAATCATCAAAAAAAATAAACATTTTCTATTTATAGTTTTTAAAAAACTTCATTTTAAATTTTAAAATTATTCGGATTTTAGAATAATTTAATTAAATTTTTTTAATTAATAATTAATCAAATTAATTACAACTTCGTACTTAATTATCTGAATCATCTTAAAAAACATTTTAAACGACTCTTTTTGATATTCTAACTTAGGATCTTTTTGAGCATATCCTCTGAGATGTATTCCTTTTCTCAAATATTCCATATTTAACAAATGTTCTTTCCAAAAGAAATCCAGACTATTTAAAAGAACCGATTTTTCAATCCCTTGCATTTTTTTCATTCCAATATTTTTTTTTTTAGCAATATAATATTTTTTAATTTTATCAATTATATATAAAATAATTTTTTCGTATTTTAATAATTCTTTTTTTGATCTGATTTGATTTAAAATCGAGAAATTTAAATTAAATTCTGTTTTTATTTTTTTCTCTAAACCTATTATATCCCAATATTTAAATGAAGAATGAGCTGAAATATATTTACTAATAATTTTTTTAAATACGTCTTCAATAAATAAAAAAATATTCTCACTAATTTCTTCAATATTGAGTAATATATTTCTTTGAAAATAAATTAATTGACGTTGATTGTTTAAAATATCATCGTATTCTAACAATTGTTTTCTAATTTCAAAATTTCTATATTCAACTCTTTTTTGAGCATTAGAAATTGCAATCGTAATCCATTTATGTTGAATAGCTTGATTTTTCTTTATTCCTAATTTTTTCATGACATTAATTATTCTTTTTGAAGAAAAAATTCGAACTAAAGAATCTTCCATAGATAAATAAAATTGAGAGGAACCAGGATCTCCTTGTCTTCCCGATCTACCTCTTAATTGATTATCTACTCTTCTAGATTCATGTCTTTCTGTTCCAATAACATGTAACCCTCCCGCTTCAACCACTATTTTATGCAATTTTTCCCAATTTTTTTTACAAAAAGATTTTTTGTTATTCTTATAATCTTCTTTACTAAGACTTCCTCCCAACACAATATCTGTTCCTCTTCCTGCCATATTTGTAGCAATAGTTACAGCACCAGGTCTACCTGCTTCTGCTATTATGTTAGCTTCTTGAGAATGAAATTTTGCATTTAAAACATTATGTTTAATTCCTAAATCAGTTAATTTTCTTGAAATAATTTCGGATTTTTCAATGGAAATTGTACCTACTAACACAGGATTTTTGTTTGATATATTCTTTTGTATATCAAAAATTATAGAATCAATTTTTTCTTTTTCAGTCATGTAAATTAAATCTGATTTATCTTTTCGAATCATTGGTTTATTAGAAGGAATAACGACTGTTTTCAAATTATAAATAGATTTAAACTCAGAATATTCAGTTAACGCTGTTCCGGACATACCTGATAATTTTTTGTACAATCTAAAATAATTTTGAAAAGTAATAGATGCTAATATTTGATTTTCATTCTGAATTTTTACTTTTTCTTTTGCTTCTATTGCTTGATGCAAACCATCTGACCATCTTCGACCCTCCATCATTCTACCAGTATGTTCATCTACTATTATAATTTTTTTATCTTTAATAAGATAATCGACATTTTTTTTAAATAAAATATTTGCTCTTAATGCATTATTGATAGAATCTATCAGATTCATATTTTTTATTGTATATAACGAAGACTTTTTATCAATTAACTTGTATTCAAGTAATAATTTTTCAATTTTATTGAATCCTGCTTCAGTTAAATGTATTTGTTTTAGTTTCTCATCTATCAAAAAATACTTATTTTTCTTAAAAAAATTTAAAGAATTTTTGTTCTTTTTTATCATATAGAAAACAATCTTATTTATTTTAGAATATATATCTAAATTTTCTTCTTCTAATCCTGATATAATTAGCGGAGTTCTTGCTTCGTCTATTAGAATAGAGTCTACTTCATCTATTAAAGCATAATGCAATCGACGCTGCACCCGATCTGTTGAATTAACAATCATATTATCTCTAAGATAATCAAATCCATATTCATTATTAGTTCCATAAGTAATATCCGAAAAATAAGCTTTTCTTTTTAATTTCGAAGACATACCATTTAAATTTATTCCTACACTTAAACCTAAAAACTTAAAAAGAAATTTATTTTTTTTTGCATCTCTTTTAGAAAGATAATCATTCATTGTAACTAAGTGTACTCCCTTACCTTTTAATGCGTTTAAATAAATAGGTAAGGTAGATGTCAAAGTTTTTCCTTCACCTGTTTGCATTTCAGCAATACATTGTTTATGTAAAACTAAACCTCCTAAAATTTGAACATCATAGTGCCTCATATTTAAAACTCTTCTACTGGCTTCTCTAACCGTTGCAAATGCTTCTGACACAATGTCTTCTAAATCTCCATTTCTATTCAAATAACTTTTAAATTCATCTGTCTTTTTTCTCAATTGTTCATCGGAAAAATTCTTAAATTTTGATTCTAAAGCATTAATAACTTGTACCTTTTTTTTCATTGAATTTAAAATTTTATTACTTTGACTTCGGAATATTTTATTAAATAAACTTTTTAACATACTTTATATCTCTTAAATAAATAATAGTGTTTTTTGCTATGTAACTTTGTCAAAATTTTCTTATTAAAAACAAAATTTAAAAAAATAATCATAAAAATTATATTTTAAAATTTATGAATATTTCCTTACTAAAAATAATTTTTTTTAAGATAATTTATCTTAAACATTAACTATTTGAAATTAAAACAATTTAAATACAAAAACATTAATCAGAAATTATATAAGTCTGAAAATACTTATTTTTTATATTTTTTATGTAAGAAAATTTGTATATTTTAAAATAATCTATTTTACAAAAATAAATTATAAAAAATGTTTAATTACTTTTTAATTTATTTTAAACAAAGAAGACAACTTAAAATAATTAAACAATTTCTTATAATCTATTTAAGTAATAATCAAGTCAACTTAAAAATTTTAAATTTATATAATTTTTAAAAAAAAAAAATCATTTTTTAATATAAATAAAAACTTAAGTTATAAAACTTTTATTAATACTTTCAGGTATTTTAAAAAAACTGGGATAATTTACTCTAACTAAATACAACCCTTTTGCTAACACCTTAGGACCAGAAAATTTTCTATCTTTTTTATTTAAAACTTGAAATAACCATTTTTCTTCTCGTTTTCGCTTTCCAATTTCTAACAACGAACCAACAATATTTCTAACCATATGATATAAAAAAGAATTAGCTTTTATTTCAACGATTACAAATGAATTCTTTCTAAAAACTTTTATCCTTAATATTTTTCGAATAGGACTTAAAGACTGACATAGATTAGATCTAAATGAAGAAAAATCATGTTCTCCTAGTAAATATTGACTAGCATTATGCATTCTATCAACATCTAAATATTTATGAACATGCAAAGAAAAATCAAAAAACAATGCTGATCTAAAAGTAGAATTTAAAATTACATATTTATATGAACGAGATATAGCATGATGCCTAGCATTAAAATAATCAGGAACTAATTTAATCCACTTAATAGATATATCTTCAGGAAGATATGAATTTGTCCCAGAAATCCAAGAAAAATCATTTCTTATTGCCTTTGTATGAAAATTAACAACTTGACCAATACTATGCACTCCTGAATCCGTTCTTCCTGCTGAAATTACGGATATTGAATGATCTGCTATTTTACTTAGTGCTATTTCTAATGTTGCCTGAACACTAGTTAACTCTTTTTGAATTTGCCATCCAAAAAACTTTTTTCCATTAAATTCAATTCCCATTGCATAATTTATAAAACACCTCCGAATTTTCAAATTAATTGTTTTTTTTTAAATATTGTTAAATAGAATTAAAAATTTTTTATAATTTCTTGATTAATAATATCAATAAATTATAATTCAATTTTAACCTTTAAATGCTTTCAATGAACAATAAGATCTATATCTTTGTTTAATTGAATCTGATATGGATTTTATCCTTATCATAAGTCAAACTAAAAATAACTATTACATGTTTTAAGTTTTAAAACTATCCTATATTAATGCTAAAAAACTATGAAATATGATATTGGAAAGAAGATGAATAAAGAAAAAAATAAACGATCACCTCTAAATATTTTAAATTTTTCAAAAATTAAACCCTACAAAAAAAAAAATAATGAAATATATATGAATGTTGATCAAATTAATTACTTTAAAAAAGTTCTTAACACATATCGAAGTTCTTTAAAAAAAGAAATTAAGTCTACTATTTACAATATTTGCAATGAAAATACTAATTTTCCTGATCCAATAGATCGAGCTTCTCAAGAAGAAGTATTCAATATTGCTTTACGAAACCGTCATAGGGAACATTCTCTTCTAAAAAAAATAGAAAAAACTATAAAAAAAATTATATCAAATGATTTTGGATATTGCGAAACATGTGGGATTGAAATTGGAATAAAAAGATTAGAAGTTCATCCTACTGCTAGTTTATGTATTGATTGCAAAACACTTTCAGAAATTCGAGAAAAACAAATGATAGGATAAAAATATAAAATTGATGAAAAATTAGTAATATATATAATTTTTATTAAAGGCTAATTTTTCATCAAGAAATTAGTTTATATTTTAGCTAACTAAAATGTTATATCTAATGATATTAAACACAACAATAAATCATACTATGATTATAATAAATAAAAAAATACATAATTTATCTCATAAGAAAATTAGTAAAAATGCTTTAAAAGTTCTTTTTCGATTAAATAAATCAGGTTATCAAGCCTATTTAGTTGGAGGTAGTATAAGAGATTTATTATTGAGAAAAAAACCAAAAGATTTTGATATTGTTACAAACGCAACACCTAAAGAACTAAAAAAAATGTTTAACAACTGTAGATTGATTGGAAAAAGATTTCTAATTGTTCACATATTTTTTTATTCTGAAATCATAGAGGTTTCCACCTTCCGTAAAAATTGTAAAAATAAAAAAAATACTTTTTATAAAAAAAATAATAATGCCGGAATGCTATTGGCTGATAATAATTTTGGAAAAATAGAAGAAGATGCTAAGAGAAGAGATCTGACTATTAACTCTTTATACTATAATGTATTTAACAGAAATTTAAGAGATTATGTTAATGGTTTTTATGATTTAAAAAAAAAAATTATTCGAATAATAGGAAATCCTGAAACTAGATATCGAGAAGATCCAATTAGAATTTTAAGAGTTTTATATTTTTCTGTAAAACTAAAAATGAAAATAGAAGAAAATACAGAAAAACCTATTAAAAAGCTTACATATTTATTAAAAAATGTTCCTAAAAATAGATTATCAAATGAAGTCATAAAAATATTAACTAATAAATATGGGGAAGAAATTTATAAAAAATTAAAAATTTATAGCATTTTAAAAAAAATAATGCCTTTTCCTTTTTCTAGTCATCCTAAAAAAATATTAACTATGATTCATACTATGACTATTGAAGCAATAAAAATGTTAAAAATAAAATTTTTTAAAAATAAAAAACTTGAAATTCCATTTTTATTTTCAGCTATTCTTTGGAATCCATTATTAATATATACTGTACAAATTAAAAAAAAACAAAAAGTTTCTTTTTATATCGCCTTTTCAAAATCAATAAAAGAAATTGTTAATAAGCTTTCTACTTACATTTATATTTCTAAAAATAACTTTTTATTAATAAAAAATATTTGGAAATATCAAATTAAATTAAATGTTAAAAATAAAATCATTAAAGAAAAATTAAACAAAGATGTTTACTTTTTAATAAAAAATTTTTTATTTTTAAGAAAAAAAATCATTTTTAAGAAAAAAAATATTAAATAGTTTTTACTATTCTTTTCGAAAAAATAATCTAATTTATTTTAAAACCATATTAAATAATATGGTTCTGAATAAATGATTCTAGAAAAAAATAATTTTTCCTATATAAGGTAAATGACGGTAATGTTGTGCATAATCAATACCATATCCTGCTATAAATTCATCTGGAATAGAAAATCCAACATAATTAATTGGAATATTTACTTCTCTACATTCTGGTTTATCTAACAAAGTACACACTGATATAGATTTTGGTTGACGTAAATTTAAAATTTCTAAAACTTTGCTTAAAGTATGTCCAGAATCAACAATATCTTCAACAATTAATACATCTTTATTAAAAATATCTTCATCTAAATCTTTTAAAATTTTAATTTCTTTACTAGAAAACGTTTTTTTTCCATAGCTAGAAATTGTCATAAAATCTACTTCATGAAATAAAGTTATATTCCGACACAAATCTGCCATAAAAATAAAAGAACCTCTTAATAAACCTATTAAAATCATATTTTTATTGCTTTTTTGATAAAAAAAACTAATTTCTTTACCTAATTCACTAATACGAGAATGAATTTCATATTCAGAAATAATCATTTCAATACTATGCTTCATCATATTTTTTTGAAAATAAAATAAAATTATACTCTATCATCTTTTTTCAGAAGATATGAATAGATTTATGTACTAAATACATATCTATTTTTTTACAAAATATAAATTTTAATTTTATCAAAATTAATTTAAAAAAATTTTTATTTATATTTTATTAAGAATATTAGTTATTAACCAATATTTTTTATTAATTCGTAAATAGACTATAAAGTCTGAAATAAAAACATATGCTATACTATAGCTAATAATAAAAATCACAAAAAATTATTTTAATTAAAAATTTTTTACCTTAAAAAAAAGTAATAGTTATTATATATATAAATATCTTAAAATAACTTATTTTATATAATATTTTACCTTAATTCAGTGTAAATTTATTACACAAATTTGGGAGAATTTAAATTATGAAAGTCTTAAAATTTGGTGGTACGTCATTAAAAAACTTAGAAAAATTTTTAATTGTTCAAAAAATTATTGAAGAAAAAGCTAAAAATGAACAAATAGGTGTTGTGTTATCAGCTCCAGAAAAAATAACAAATTACCTAGTTGAATCAATTCAAGAATCAACAACAAGAAAAAATTTAACTCAATTAAATTTCATTGAAAAAATTATAAATCAATTTTTATTTGAACTAAAAAAAAATATACCTTTAAACCTTTTAGAAAATCTAAAAAAAGAAATAAATAAGGAAATATTAAACTTAAAAAATACATTACAAAAAATCTCATTATTAGATAAATGTCCAAATGAATTAAATGCTATGATCATTAGTCGAGGAGAAATTTTTTCTGTTTTTATTATGAAAGCCATTTTAAAATCTAAAAAATACGATGTTACAATTATTGATCCGGTAAAAAACTTAGTAGGAACAGGAGAATATTTAAATTCTACAATTAATATAAAACTATCAAAAGAAAAAATTAAAAAATTAAAAATACCAAAAAAAAATGTTATTCTTATGCCAGGATTCATTGCAGGAAATAAAAACAAAAAATTAGTTGTATTAGGTAGAAATGGTTCTGATTACTCAGCTGCTATTTTAACTGTTTGTTTAGAAGCACAATCCTGCGAAATTTGGACAGATGTAGACGGTGTTTTTACCGCAGACCCAAAAATTGTAAAAGATGCTAAACTATTAAAGAATTTGACATATTCAGAAGCTTTAGATTTATCATACTTTGGAGCTAAAGTTTTGCATCCAAAAACTATTACTCCTTTAGAAAAATTTAATATTCCATGTATTATTAAAAATACCTTAAACTTAAATAATGTTGGTACTATCATTAAAGGTTTTAAAAAAAATAACACTTTTAGTATTAAAGGTATTACCTATGTTAATGATATTACAATATTTAATATTTCTGGATTAGAAAAAAAAGAAATGCTTAAAGTAAATTCAACATTTTATTCTAAAAAATTTCAAAAAAAAATATCTCCTATTTTAATTTTTCCTAACTCTTCTAATGGAGATATAAGTTTCTGTATTTCTAATAAAAATGTAAAAAAAACTTTTGAAAAATTACAAAAAGAATTTAACTTTAAAACAAAAATCAAATTGACTGACTTAATAAAAACTATTGATGACGTATCAATTATATCCATAATAGGAAATGGTTTTGAATTAAAAAAAAACATTTATTTTAAAATTTTTTCAGGATTACAGCAAAATTATATAAATGTTTTAGCTATCCTAAAAGATCCATTCCGAAGTTCTATTTCTATAGTAACTAATAAATTTAAAATTTCTAAAACTATTCAAAACATACATGATATTTTATTCAATAAAAATAGAAAAGTTATTGAAGTTTTTTTAACAGGAATTGGAGGAGTAGGTAAAACCTTATTAAATCAACTTAAAAAACAACAAAAAATACTACTAAAAAAAAATATAGATATTAAAATATGTTCAATATCTAATAGTAAAAAAGTAATTTTTAATAAAAAAGGAATAGAGCTAACAAACTGGGAAAAAAAATTTAAAAATAGTCAAAATTTGTTTAATCTAACAAATCTTTTAAATAAAATCAAAAAAAACAATTTTACAAATCCTATTTTTGTAGATTGTACTTCCAGTGAAAAAATAGCAGATAAATACATAGATATTCTGTCTAATCGAATGCACATAGTTGCTTCAAATAAAAAAGCAAACACTTCAAATTATAAATTATACGAAAATATTCGATTAGTTTCTAAAAAATATGATAGAAAATTTTTATATGAAACAAACGTTGGAGCAGGTTTACCTGTAATTGAAAATTTTCAAAATTTACTTAATTCCGGAGATAAATTAATTCAATTTAGAGGAATTTTATCAGGTTCTTTATCCTACATATTTGGAAAATTAGATGAAGGAATTCCTTTATCTGAAGCAACTATGATGGCAAAAGAATTAGGATTTACAGAACCTAATCCGCTAGATGATCTATCTGGAATTGATGTAGCAAGAAAATTATTAATTTTAGCTCGAGAAATGGGATATAATTTAGAATTATCCGATATAAAAATCGAATCGCTTTTACCAAAAAACTTTAATTTAAATTTAAATATAAATGATTTTTTTATAGAAATTAAAAAATTAAATACTAATTTTTCAAACAAAGTAGAAGAAGCAAAAAAAGAAAATAAAACTCTTCGTTTTGTTGGTATAATAGAAAAAAATGGACAATGTAAAGTTACAATACAAAAAATAAATGAAAATGATCCTTTATATTTTATAAAAAATGGAGAAAATGCGCTCGCTTTCTATACGGAATATTATCAACCAAACCCATTAGTATTAAAAGGATATGGTGCAGGAAACAATGTTACTGCAGCTGGAGTTTTTTCTGATTTGTTACGAACATTATCATATAATTTAGGAACCTAAAATGATAAAAATTTATTCTCCTGCTTCTATTGGTAATGTAGGAGTAGGTTTTGATATATTAGGAGCAGCTCTAGCCCCAATTGATGGTTCTTTGTTAGGAGATTGTGTTACCATAAAATCTTCTAAAAAATTTAAATTAATAAATAAAGGAAATTTTTCCAATCAATTACCTCTAAACGTTAACGATAATATCGTATGGAAATGCTGGAACTATTTTAAGAAAAAAACTAATTTAAAAATTTCTTTTACAATTACTTTAGAAAAAAATATGCCTATTGGATCAGGTTTAGGATCCAGCGCTTGTTCTATTGTATCAACATTGGTTGCTATGAATAAATTCTGTAATAATCCTTTAAATTCTACGGAATTATTAGTATTAATGGGAAAACTAGAAGGAAAAATTTCAGGTAGTATTCACTATGATAATGTAGCACCTTGCTACTTAGGCGGCTTACAACTAATTATTAATAATAACGATATTATTAGCCAATTAATTCCTTATTTCAAGGAATGGCTTTGGATTATAGCATGGCCTGGAATTAAAATTCCTACAGAAAAAGCAAGAAAAATCTTACCTAAAATGTATGATAAAAAAATATGTATTAAACACAGCCAAAATCTTGCAGGATTTATTCATGCATCCCATAGTAAACAAGAAAAATTAGCAGCAAAATTAATGATTGACCTCATTGCAGAACCATATCGGATTAATTCATTAAATAATTTTTTACATATAAAAAAAACTATAAAAAAAATAGGTGCTATTAGTTTTGGAATTTCCGGTTCTGGACCAACTTTATTTGCTATTTCAGAAAATATTTCTACTGCTAAAAAAATAGCCGATTGGTTATTTAATAACTATCTAGAAAATAAAAAAGGATTCGTACATATTTGTAAATTAGATCCAATAGGAACTCGAATAATAAGGTAAAAAATGAAACTATACAATCTTAAAGATCATACTGAAACAGTAGAATTTTCAAAAGCGGTTAAATTAGGACTAGGTAGTCAACAGGGGTTATTTTTCCCAAAAGATTTACCATCTATTAAGAAAGAAAAACTATCTGAATTATTGAATATGAACTTTATTTCTAGAAGTAGCGAAATTCTTTCCAAATTTATAAAAAATGAAATAAAAAAAACAGAACTAGAAAAAAAAGTTAAAAAAGCATTTTCTTTTTCAGGACCTAAAATTATAAAAGTTACTGAAAATATAGCTTGTTTAGAATTATTTCATGGACCTACCTTAGCCTTCAAAGATTTTGGTGCCCGATTCATGGCTCAAATGTTATCTTATTTAAATAACAAAAATGAAATAGTAACAATTTTAACTGCTACTTCTGGAGATACTGGAGCAGCAGTAGCTCATGCTTTTTATAAAATGAAAAATGTAAGAGTAGTTATTCTTTATCCAAAAGGAAAAATAAGTGCTTTGCAGGAAAAATTATTCTGCACCTTAGGTGAAAATATTACGACTATTGCAATAAATGGAAGTTTTGATGAATGTCAAACTTTAGTAAAACAAGCTTTTAATGATGAAGAATTAAAAAAAATTACTGGTTTAAATTCCGCTAATTCAATTAACATAAGCAGATTACTAGCTCAAATTTGTTATTATTTTGAAGCATTTGCTTTAATTCCAAAACAGAAAAAAATTGAATTAATAATTTCTGTACCTTGCGGAAATTTTGGAAATTTAACTGCTGGATTATTAGCTAAATCATTAGGACTTCCTATCAAATCTTTTATTGCTGCGACTAACGCTAATGATACCGTTCCTAGATTTTTAAAAAGTGGAAACTGGGAACCAAAAAATACTATTTCAACTATATCTAATGCAATGGATATTAGCAGACCTAATAATTGGCCTAGAGTAGAAGAACTATTCAAAAGAAAAAAATGGGACTTAACAGAATTAGGATTCGGAAGTGTATCTGATGATCAAACTGTCAATACACTACATGAATTATCTAATTTAGGCTATGATTCCGAACCTCATGCAGCTATTGCCTACAAATTATTAAAAGAAAAAATAAAACCTAATCAATTTGGATTATTTTTGGGTACAGCGCATCCAGCAAAATTTAAAGAAACAATCGAAAAAATTTTAAAAAAAGAAATTTTACTTCCAAAAGTATTGAAAGAAAGATGTAAACTTCCTTTATTATCGCATAACATGCGACCAAATTTTTTAAAATTAAGAAAGTTTTTATTAGAAAAATAATTTTTTATAATTTTATTAGAGGGAAAAATTCCTCTAATAAAAATCAAACTTTAAATAATATTTGTAAAATATCTCCATCTTGAACAATATAATCTTTTCCTTCAGTTCTGTATTTTCCAGCAGACTTAACACCTTTTTCGCCTTTATAATTAATAAAGTCAGTGTATGACATTACTTGTGCTCTAATAAATCCTCTTTTAAGATCAGAATGAATTTTTTTAGCAGCATCTAATACCGTAGTGTTTTCTTTAATGCTCCACGCTCTTGATTCTTTAGGACCTACAGTAAAAAATGTTTTCAAATTTAGCAATTTTGAACCTTTCTCAGTGATTTTATTTAAAATATTATTTTTTGTATTAAAATAATAATAATTTTCTTTTTTGTCATCATCTGATTTAGGTTTATTACCTTTCATATCTTTAAGCTTTGATAAAGATATAGAAATTATATTAAATTTTTCTTTTTTCAAAAAATTTTTAATTTTAAAATATAAAAAATTACTATTTTCTGTCTCGTCTATATTTGCAACATACATCATTGGCTTCAAAGTTAAGAATTTCAATTCTCTGACATAAAAAATTTCTTCTTTATCTAATTCAATGTTTTTTAAGGTAGAAAATTTTTCTAAATATTTAATACATTTTTTCAAAAAAACTATTTTTTTTAAATCTTTTCGATCATTTTTTTTTATGTTTTTTTCAATTCTTAATATACTTTTTTCACAAAGTTTCAAATCTGACAAAGCTAATTCCATATTGATAATTTCAACATCTTGAACAGGATCAATAATATCGTGAACATGTACAATTTTTTTATTTTCAAAACAACGAACAACATGTATGATTGCATCAATTTCTCGTATATGACTTAAAAATTGGTTTCCTAATCCTTCTCCTTTTGAAGCCCCCTTGACCAACCCTGCTATATCAACAAATTTTATATAAGTAAAAATTATTTTTTTTGAACTTTCTATTTTTGAAATTTTACATAATCTTTTATCTATAATAGGAGAGATACCTATATTAGGTTGTATAGTGCAAAAGGGATAATTTTCTGCTGAAATATTTGATTTAGTTAAAAGATTAAATAATGTTGATTTACCTACATTGGGAAGACCAACAAGACCGCATTTAAAACTCATTTTTATCCTATTTTCATATCTATTAAATTTTTGTAATTTAAAATAAAAAATGATAGTCAGTTAACATTTTTAATTTAAAAATCATCCCAATTTTTTATCAATTGATTTATATTTTTTATAGTCGGAAATATGGACTCATAAATTTTTTTTTTTTCTAAATAAGAAAATTTTGATAACACATATTTTACTATTTCTAATTTTTCTTTAGGTCTACCTATACCTACAGCAATTCTTTTTAAAAAAACACCTCTTCCTATATTATCTATAATATTTCTAATACCATTGTGACCATTATGTCCTATGGAATTTTTAAACCGAATACTAGCTAATGGTAAATCTAATTCATCATGAAAAATTAATGCATTTTCAATTTTAATATTATAACGATCCAAAGCAGTAGAAAATGAACTACCACAAATGTTTATAAATGTATTTAGAATCAACAAATATGTTTTATCTAAAATACCTATGTAACCAATTTTTTTTTTAATTTTAACTTAATTGAATAATAATCTGCTATCCATTGTATGCATTGAGATCCTACATTATGTCTAGTTCCATGATATTTAGAAATAGGGTTTCCTAAACCTATTAACATTTTATGATCATTCAAAATTATTCCTTAAACGTTTAATCAAAACTTGATTTAATCTTATATTTTTTATATAAATAACATTTTTTATCTTCTTCTTTAAAAAATTTAGAGTAAAATTAATAATTTTTTAAAGATTCAATAATAAAAATTGACGTTCTGCCTCTTCCCAATTAATAATATTCCAAAATGATTTTATATAATCTATTTTTCTGTTATTATATTTCAAGTAATAAGCATGTTCCCATATGTCTAAACAAATAATAGGACTTGCTTCTTTAAAACTATTAATTGATTTTCCCATTAAAGGATTATTTTGATTTACAGTGGATACCACTTTTAATTGACTTGATTCTTTAATTAACCATACCCATCCTGATCCAAAATGTTCTAAAGCTACTTTTTCAAAAATATTTACAAAACTTTCAAAAGAATAAAATTGTTTTTTTATAGCTGATTTAAGTGTTCCAAACAATTTAGTTCCTAACTTTAAATTCTTCCAAAAAAAACTATGATTAATATGTCCACCTAAATTGTTTATTAAAATCTGTTTATCTTTTATGTTTATTTTTTTTAGTTCTCGAACCAACTTATTTTCTGAATAATTTGAATAAATTGTATTATTTAAAATTTTATTTGTATTATCTACATATGTTTGATGATGTTTAGTATAATGTATTTCCATAGTTTTTCTATCAATGTAAGGTTCTAAACTTTCATATGAAAATGACAATTTTGGTAATTTAAAACTCATTTCTTTCACCATTTAAAAATTAAATTTAAATAATATATTATGCATTTTATGAAAAATTATAACATACTTAAATCATTACTTCCAATAAAAAAAAATTATATAAAAACTTTTATATTCTCTAATATTTAGTCTTTAAAAAAAAATATTATTGATATAATATAAAATATCGATTTTCAATAAACTAATTTAAAATAAGACCGGACCATGAAAAAATATAAAAAATTTTTCTTTAATAATGAGATTAACAAAATATGTCTATAATTCAAGAATTAAATTCTCTTCAGAATCGATTTCGAAGCTTTTATCCTGTAGTTATAGATATAGAAACAGCAGGGTTTAATCCAAAACAGGATGCCATATTAGAAATAGCTATGATTACTCTTTTTATGGATGAAAAGGGTTGGTTAAAAAAAGAAAAACCTATCCATTTTAACATTGAACCTTTCCAAGGTTCTAATATTGAATCGGAAGCTTTAGCATTCAATAAAATTGATCCTTTTAATCCTCTAAGAGCAGCGGTCACAGAAAAAACAGCTCTAAAAAAAATATTTAAAGTAGTTAAAAATAGACTCAAATTAAAAAAATGTTCAAAAGCTATTGTTGTTGCTCACAACGCAAATTTTGATCATAATTTCTTAATGGCTGCTGCTCAAAGAACAAACTTTAAAAAAAATCCTTTTCATCCATTCGTTACATTTGACACTGCAGCATTAAGCGGTTTAGTTTTAGGACAAACTGTATTAGCTAAAGCTTGTAAAATAGCAGGTTTAAATTTTGATAATAATCAAGCACATTCTGCTTTATATGACACTATGCAAACTGCTAATTTATTTTGCGAATTAGTCAATAGATGGAAAAGATTAGGTGGATGGCCTCCTTCTAACGAAAAAGTTGATACTTCTAAAGTAATAAAATAATAAATGAATAAAATTGATCAGAAATTTTTAAAATTTAACGTCTTTATTTTTTAATATTGTCAATTAACTCTTGAAGTTTACCATTTTCAAACATTTTAATAATAATACTACATCCTCCTATTAAATTTCCATTAATCCATAATTGAGGAAAAGTTGGCCAATTAGAAAATTTAGGCAAAGCTATTCTAATATCTGAATTTTCTAAAACATCTACATAAAAAAAATCTTTTTTACATTTTGATAAAATTTCAGCAGCTTTAGAGGAAAATCCGCAACTAGGTTTAGTTGGAGTGCCTTTCATATATAATAGAACCAAATTTTTTTTAATTTGAGATTTTATTTTTTTGATTACGTCCATAAATATATCCTTTTTTAGAATATAAATAACTTTTAACAAATAAGTATTATTTTATCACCAATAAAAATTTAAAAAAAGTACTTTAAAAAAATAATTCATGTAAAAAATATTTCGACTTTTATAATAAAATGAAGTAAAATATTTCTTCATAGAAGGGGCTGTTCTATGGATTTGACAAAATTATTGAAAACTAATGGGCATGTCGAGGAATGGTTTGCCTCGTAAAAAAACCAAAAAAAATAGTTGCAAAAAAAGAAAATTACGCTTTAGCAGCTTAATAAACTGTTATAAAGCCTTTCTTTCAAAATTTTTTTTCTCTTCAAATTTTGATATACAGAAAGATAACTTTAAAAGAGATTGCATAAAAAGTTTGCTTAATACTTTTATGCATAACTCAATTAAGCAAAATTTTAATTTTGTTTCTATTCAAAATTAAAAAAAATATTCAATAAATAGAATAAACATGTAGTTCCATACGTCGTAAAAATTTTGGACGCGGGTTCGAATCCCGCCAGCTCCAAAAATTTAATTTTAAAAATAAAAACTTAATTTAAAATTTATAAATTTCATCTATTATTAAATCTGACTAACTTTATTTAACATTTTTTATAATCTAAACAAAAAATATATAAACTCTATCTTATATTTTTAAAAAAATTATTTCTTATTTCAAAAAATAATTTAATTTATAAATTATATTTATTTTTGAAATTTTTCGCATGATGAAAATCATCAAAAACAATTTTGTTGAAAATAAGACTTCATCTTCTATAATAATAAAATCATTTTTTAACCTAATATAATTTTAAAAAAGACAAAATGAAAAATTCAAAAAAAAAAGAATTCAATATTGAAGATATTAATAATATTATTAAAAAAAACCCAAAAATAAAAGAAAAAATAATCTCTAACTTTAAAAAAAAATTATTAGAAATCCAAAAAAAAAATATTGATATCAGATTTAGAGAACAAGCAAAAATAGAAAATTTTGAAAAAAAATCAAAACAGGAAATTAATTTAATTCAATTAGAAACAAAAAAAAAATTTTCACTTAAATTACTTCCAATAGTTGATTATGTGGAAAAAATATTAAATGATTTAAATTCATCAAATAAAGAAAATAAAAATTTCACTGAAGGTATTGTGATGACATTAAATTCTTTCTTAAAAATTATACAAAATTTTGGAATTCATGAAGAAGGTAAAATCAATCAAAAATTTAATTCCAACTTACATATAAAAGTTTCTGAAAAAAAATCTAAATTAATAAAAGAAAATTACATAACTTCTATTTTGAAAAAAGGATATACTTTAAATGGAGAAAAATTAAGAAAATCTTTAGTTGAAGTTTCAAAAAAATAATAAGATTCTCTGTCTATTTTTTAAAATTTTGAAAAAAAATAAATTAAATATAATTTAAGGGGAAAATGACCAATTTATAGGTTTTTCTCCCCTAGAAACTAATATATTGTTAACTTGCGAAAAATGTTTACAACCAAAAAATCCCTTATTTGCAGAAAAAGGAGAAGGATGAGCAGCTTTTAAAATATAATGAACATTAAAATCTATCTTAGAAATTTTTTTTTGTGCATATGCTCCCCAAAATAAAAAAATTACGCCTTTCTTATAATTATTAATCATAGAGATAACTACATCGGTAAATTTTTCCCATCCTATATTTCTATGAGATCCTGGTTTATTTTCCTCTACTGTTAAAATAGTGTTTAATAAAAACACACCCTGTCTTGCCCAATGTTCTAGACAACCATTATTATTAAAAATAAACTCTATTTCTAGATCTGACTTCAATTCTTTAATTATATTTTTTAATGAAGGAGGAATTTTTTCTCCTTTTGGAACAGAAAAAGCCAATCCGTCAGCTTTATTTTTATTATAATAGGGATCTTGTCCTAAAATAACTACTTTTAAATTTTCAAATGGAGTTAAAAAAAAAGATCTAAAAATGTTTTTTTTTTCAGGAAAAATATTTTTTTTTTCTTTTTCTTTACAAATAAATTGCATGATTTTAATGAAATATTTTTTTTTTTTTCTTGATGCAAAAGATCTTTCCAACTAATTTTTTTATTTTTTTTCATTTTCTTTCCTGATATATATCTTGCAATTATGAAATATCTATTTCATACTAAAAATAAAATTTTAAGCATACAATAAATGTTAATCTTATTATATAATTTGCTCTCATATTAATAATATAAAACAAAGAATTTAAATTCTACTATTTCTGAGTATATCAATTTATAAACGAAAAATATATTCAAATTAATTAAAATTTATTGACTAATTTTTCGTTAAATTTAGGAGAAATAAATGGTTTTAGTAAGTTTACCAGCACCGAATTTTATTGCTCCGGCAATTTTAAAAAATGATGAAATAATTGAAAATTTTAATTTTCAAAACTATGTTTCAGGAAAAACGACTGTTTTATTTTTCTGGCCTATGGATTTTACTTTTGTATGTCCTTCAGAGATCATTGCTTTTAACAATCTCTATGAATCATTTAAAAAAAGAAAAGTAGAATTGGTAGGTGTATCTATAGATTCTGTTTTCGTTCATAATGCTTGGAGAAAAACTCCAATAAACGAAGGTGGAATTGGAAATATTCAATTTATTATGGTTTCAGATGTTAAACAAGAAATACAGAAATCTTATGGAATTATGCATCCTACTCTCGGTGTTGCATTAAGAGCCTCTTTCTTAATTGATAAAAAATTTTGTATACGACATCAAGTTGTTAACGATCTACCTTTGGGCAGAAATATAAAAGAAATGCTCAGAATGGTAGATGCTTTACAATTCCATGAAATGAATGGAGAAGTATGCCCAGCTAATTGGAAAAAAGGAAAATTTGCAATGACTCCTTCTCCTGATGGAGTTCGAAATTACTTTCATGATCATTTAGAAGATTTATAACTTAATTCAATAAAAAACTAGTTAACCATTTACTAATCGCTTATTTATTCAGAATACACTATTTTATTAAAAAACTTTAAAATAGCGTATTCTGAAATTTTTTTAATATTAAAAAACTATTTTTTATTAAATAAAATTGTCATCATCCTCGTAATTATCTTCTTCATAACTCGAATTTTCATATTTTTCATCTTCGTATTTATTTAAACCATTATTATCATTGCTGTAATTTTCGTCAGAAAAATTCGTTTCATTGCCGTTAAAATTATCATTTATATCATAATAATTACTATTTTTTTCCTCTTCAATATTGTCTATATAAGTATTAGATATATCAGGATCCAACACAGATTCTGAAGAATTTATATCGCTAACTGTTTCTTCTTTTATCGAATCATGTCGAAATAAATTAGTCAAAATATTTCCCATTACAATTCCACTAGCTACACCAACAGCAGTTTGAACAGCATTTGAAAGAAAACTGTTTGAATTAAAACCTGAAGTAGGCTGAAATGAGTTTTGTTTTTCTGTAGAAGAAATTTTTTCTTCTTTATTTTTAGCATTTAATGAATAATCGTTATTTTTTTTATTTGAATCATTTTTTTTATTTTTTAAAAAGTCTAAACATCCAAATAAAAAACTATCTGAATGATGTTTTATTTTCTTTTTTTGATCTTGAATTTTAGAATTCAACAATTGAATTTCTTTATTCATTTTCTTAATAGCTAATTCCTGTACCAAAACCACTTGTGTTAAATAATAAGCGGCATTTGGTTGTTTTTTAATCATATTTTTAATCAATTCATCCGCTGATAAATCTTGCTGTTTTGATTGATTTTCGACTTTTTCTATTTTTTTAAACAAATTTTCAATTAAAATTTTTTCTTCTTTTTGCATAACATTTATTCTCTATCTAATATATTAAAACAAATTAAATTTTGAAAACTAATGAACAATATCATACATAAGTATAGTACTTATCGCATTTTTATAAAATATTTTTATTTGAAATATTCTTTTTCTAAACTAGTAATTATTAATCTTTGATCATTGATTAATGATTTTAAAAAGAAAGAATAATTTTCTTTAGATTCACCGAATAAATTCATTATGGTATAATTTTACATCTTTAAAATAAGGAACAAACTATAAAGAGAAAAAAATCTATGAAAGACCTTACTAACGTCATTAAACAGGTCGATATTGAACGAGAATTAAAAAAATCATATTTAGATTATGCTATGTCTGTAATAATCGGAAGAGCTTTACCAGACGTTCGAGACGGGTTAAAACCAGTTCATAGAAGAATATTGTTTGCTATGAAAATTTTAAATAATGACTGGAATAAAGGATATAAGAAATCTGCCAGAATAGTAGGAGATGTCATAGGTAAATATCATCCTCATGGAGATTCTTCAGTCTATGATGCTCTAGTTAGAATGGCTCAACCATTTTCTTTACGATACATGTTAGTTGACGGACAAGGTAATTTTGGTTCAATTGATGGCGATGCTGCTGCAGCTATGCGTTATACAGAAGTTAGAATGTCTAAAATCGCGCATGAACTTCTAAATGATTTAGATCAAGATACCGTTAAATTTATTCCAAATTACGACGGAACAGAAATCGTCCCAGAAATTTTACCTACTAGAATACCAAATTTATTAATTAATGGTACATCTGGAATTGCTGTAGGCATGGCAACCAATATTCCTCCTCATAATTTAAAAGAAATTATTAATGGATGTCTTGCTTATCTTAAAAATGAAGATATTGATGTAAAAGGTTTGATGCAATACATACCTGGTCCTGATTTTCCAACCGCAGGAATAATTAATGGTCATTCAGGAATAAAAGAAGCTTATGAAACAGGAAAGGGTAAAATCTTTATTCGTGCTCAAAGTAAAATTGAAATTAATAAAAAATTGAAAAAAAAAATTATTGTAATCTATGAACTACCTTACCAAGTTAACAAATCCAAATTAATTGAAAAAATTTCAGAATTAGTAAAAGAAAAAAAAATTGAAGGAATTATCGCATTAAGAGACGAATCTGATAAAGATGGTATGAGAATAGTTATAGAAGTTAAAAAAGATGCAATTATTGAAATTATTTTAAATCGATTATATATTTTAACATCATTGCAAATTTCTTTTGGAATTAACATGGTTGCATTGTGCAATGGACAACCAAAAACAATGAATTTAAAAGAAATTTTGAAACAATTTATTCTTCATAGAAAAAAAATAGTTACAAAAAAATGTTTGTTTAAGTTAAAAAGATACCAAAAAAAAACTCATACTTTAGAAGGATTAAATTTAGCCTTAATTAACATTAATGAAATTATTAAGTTAATTAAAAATTCAAAAACACCTGCTGAAGCAAAAAAAATATTAATCTCAAAAAAATTTTTTTTGAAAGAAAAAGATAATTTAAATAAAAATACAAAAAAAAAATTTGAATTAACCGAAAAAAAAGATGAAAATGAAAAGTTTAAGTTTTCTTTTAGTAAAAAACAAATTCAATCAATTTTAGAATTAAGATTACAAAAATTAACTTCTTTAGAACAAAAAAAAATTTTTGAAGAATACAATTTTTTAACAAAAAAAATAAAAAAATTAAACCTTATTTTAGAAGATTCAGAAAAATTAACTAATATGATAAAAAAAGAATTAGTTGAAATTAAATGTTCTTTTAATGATAAAAGAAAAACAATTATTAATAAAAATCAAAAAAATATTAATATTGAAGATATGATTTCTCAAGAAAAAGTAATTGTAACACTTTCCCATTCCGGGTATGTAAAATACCAACCTATTTCTGATTATGAAGCACAAAAAAGAGGCGGAAAAGGAAAATCTGCTGCTCGTATTAAAGAAGAAGATTTCATTGAAATTTTATTAGTAGCAAATACACATGACACAATTTTATGTTTTTCTAGTACAGGTATACTATATTGGATGAAAGTATACCAACTTCCTGAAACTAGTCGACATGCTCGTGGAAGACCTATAATAAATATTCTACCATTAAGTTCAAAAGAAAGAATAACTGCCATTTTACCTGTTTCTAAATATAAAGACAATATCAACGTATTTATGGCTACATTAAAAGGAACAGTAAAAAAAACTTCTCTCAAAGAATTTAGTAAACCTAGAAACGCAGGAATTATTGCTGTAAACTTAAAAAAAGAAGATGAACTTATAGGAGCAGCGTTAACAAATGGAAAAGATAATATTATGTTATTTACTGCTTCCGGTAAAATTGTTCATTTTTCCGAAAAATTTGTTCGAAAAATGGGAAGAACAGCTTCAGGGGTAAAGGGTATAAAAATAAAAGATACTGATCATATAGTATCTTTAATTGTTCCTGAAGGAGAAGGAAATATTCTTATGGTTACAAAAAATGGATATGGAAAAAGAACTAAAATTTCTGATTTTCCAATCAAATCTCGTTCAACAAAAGGTATCATTGCTATAAAAATTACAAAAAAAAATGGAGCAATGATTGCTGCTATTCAAGTGTCAGAAAACGATCAAATTATGATGATTACTAATGCTGGAACTCTTGTGAGAACTAGGGTATCAGAAATTAGCAATCTAAAAAGAAATACTCAGGGGGTGATTTTAATCAGAACAAACAAAAAAGAAAAAGTAGTTGCTCTTCAAAGAATTGATGAATCATTTTATAAAAAAATAACATAAAAACACTACAGCTACAAAGTAGCATTCATTACAAATGTTTTTTACTTGTAGTAATGCTACCTTTTTAAAAAATATTAATTATTTTTAATAAAAATACATTTCAATCTAAAAAACTAAACTAAAAACAAAAATTCTTAATGTTTTATAAAAATGTTTAATCTCAATAAAAAATTGTATTAATTATTATTAATAATAGGCATATTTAAGATGAATTCAAATCTATTAGTTACTAAAAGAGATGGTAGAAAAGAAGTACTTGATTTAGAAAAAATTTATAAAGTACTAAATTGGGCTTCTAATGGATTGCATAATATTTCAATTTCTCAAGTAGAATTACGTTCTAGAATTCAATTCTATAACGGAATTAAAACAATTCACATTCATGAAACAATTATTAAAGCCGCGGCTGATTTAATTTCCAAGGAAGTTCCCGATTATCAATATATGGCAGCTAGATTAGCTATTTTCCATCTTCGAAAAAAAGCATATGGAAAATTTGTTCCACCCGAATTATACCAACACGTTAAAAATAATGTTTCATTAAATAAATATGATGAAAAATTATTAAATCAATTTTCTAAAAAAGAATATCAAATTATGAATTCATTTATCAATCATGATAGAGATATGAACTTTTCATACGCTGCTGTAAAACAACTAGAAGGAAAATATTTAGTTCAAAATAGAGTTACAGGAAAAATATATGAAAGCCCTCAATTTTTATATATTCTTATTTCTGCATGTTTATTTTCACAATATTCTAAAAAAAATAGATTATTTTACATCAAAAAATTTTATGATGCTATTTCTACTTTTCGAATTTCGTTACCAACACCAATTATGGCCGGAGTAAGAACTCCTACTCGACAATTTAGTTCCTGTGTTTTAATCGAATGTGCTGATAATTTAGATTCTATCAATGCAACTGCTAGTTCTATAGTAAAGTATGTATCTCAAAGAGCAGGGATTGGTGTTAATGTAGGTCAAATTCGAGCAGTGGGTAGTCCAATTCGAGAAGGTGAAGCATTTCATACTGGTTGTATTCCTTTTTACAAATATTTTCAAACTGCTGTTAAATCTTGTTCTCAGGGTGGGGTTAGAGGAGGAGCAGCTACTCTGTTTTATCCTATTTGGCATTTAGAAGTTGAAAATTTATTGGTTTTAAAAAATAACAGAGGAATTGAAGAAAATCGAGTAAGACATGTCGATTATGCTATACAAATAAACAAATTAATTTATCAAAGAATAATATCAAGAAAAAAAATTAGCTTATTTAGTCCTTCTGATGTTCCTTTGTTATACAACTATTTTTTTTCAGATCAAAAAAAATTTGAAAAATTATATACTCAATACGAAAATGATAAAAACATAAGAAAAAAAGAAATTAAATCTATAGATTTATTTTCTTTATTAATGCAGGAAAGAACTTCTACTGGAAGAATTTATATACAAAATGTAGATCATTGTAATACTCATGGTTCCTTCAATCCTAAAGTAGCTCCGATCAGACAATCTAACTTATGTTTAGAAATAACTTTACCAACTAAACCTTTAAATAATATTTTAGATCCGAAAGGAGAAATAGCATTATGCACATTATCAGCATTAAATTTAGGAAAAATAAAAAATATTAAAGAATTAGATGATCTTTCTAATTTAATTGTTCGGGCATTGGATGCTTTATTGGATTATCAAGAATATCCTATTATAAGTGCAAAAATTGGAGCATTAGGAAGAAGAGCTATTGGTGTAGGAGTTACAAATTTTGCTTATTATCTTGCTAAAAATAATGTTAAATATTCTGACGGAAGTGCTAACAAATTAACTCATCAAACTTTTGAAGCTATACAATATTATTTACTAAATGCATCTTGTAATTTAGCAAAAGAAAAAGGAAGTTGTTCTCTTTATAATCAAACAAAATATTCATTAGGAATACTTCCTATTGATACTTATAAAAAAGAAATCGATATTATTTGCAATGAACCATTACACTTAAATTGGGAATTTCTCAGAAAAAAAATATCAAAATATGGCTTAAGAAACTCTACTTTATCTGCTATTATGCCTTCAGAAACATCTTCTCAAATATCGAATGCAACTAATGGAATTGAACCTCCTAGAGGTTTTATTAGTATAAAAGCATCTAAAGATGGTATGTTAAAACAAGTTGTTCCTGAATACAAAAAGTTAAAATCAAAATACGAATTATTATGGGATATACCTGATAATATCGGATATCTTAAATTAGTTGGAATTATGCAAAAATTTGTTGATCAATCTATTTCAACTAATACTAATTATGATCCTTCTAAATTTTCAGATGGAAAAATACCTATGAAATTATTATTAAAAGATTTATTAACTGCTTATAAATTAGGATTAAAAACTTTATATTATCAAAATACTAGAGAAGGAAACATGCATAAAATAAACGATTCTGATGATTCTATGCAATTAGAAAATTGCGATAGCGGAGCTTGCAATCTATAAAAAATTTTTTCCAACTATTTTTAGAGGTATTTACATGACATACACAACCTTTTCAAAAAAAAAAAATGACCCTTTGCAAGAACCAATGTTTTTTGGACAATCAGTGAACATCTCCAGATACGATCAACAAAAATACATAATTTTTGAAAAATTAATAGAAAAACAGTTGTCTTTTTTTTGGAGACCGGAAGAAATAGATCTATCTAAAGATAGAATTGATTTTAATAATCTGCCAAAACATGAAAAACATATTTTTTTAAGTAATCTAAAATATCAAACTTTATTAGATTCAATTCAAGGAAGAAGCCCTAACATAGCTTTTTTACCTGTTGTTTCAATACCAGAATTAGAAACATGGATTGAAACTTGGTCATTTTCTGAAACAATACATTCTAGATCTTACACTCACATAATTCGAAATATAACTAATGATCCTTCATTAATATTTGAAGATATCATTAATAATCAATCGATATCTAACAGAGCAAAAGATATTTCTTTCTATTACGATGATTTTATTCAATATACAAGCTATTGGCATTTATTAGGAGAAGGGGTTCAATATATTAATAATAAAAAAAAAATTATTAATTTAAATTCTTTAAAAAAAAAATTATATCTATGTTTAATGAGTGTAAATGCTTTAGAAGCTATCAGATTTTATGTAAGTTTTGCATGCTCTTTTGCCTTTGCGGAACGAGAAATAATGGAAGGAAATGCAAAGATTATTCGATTAATAGCCAGAGATGAAGCATTACATCTTACTAGCACTCAACATATAATTAATATTTTGCAAAATAAAGAAAATAATGAAAATATGGCTAATATTACAAATGAATGCAAAGATGAATGTTTCCAAATCTTTTTAAAAGCTGCTGAACAAGAAAAACAATGGGCTGAATATTTATTCTCAGATGGATCTATGTTGGGTTTAAACAAAGAAATTTTGTGCCAATATATTGAATATATTACAAATGTTAGAATGAAATCAGTTGGATTAAAACAACCTTTTCAAAGAAAATCAAATCCTATACCTTGGATTAATCAATGGTTATCTTCCGATAATGTTCAAATGGCTCCTCAAGAAGTTGAAGTCAGTTCTTATTTAGTAGGACAAATAAATTCAGAATTATTAGATAATGATCTTAATTCATTTGAATTGTAAAAATATGAAAAAAAAATGCATTTTAATTATAAATAGGAATAAAAAAATTTATGTTAATACGAAAAATTGTATTTCTTTATTAAGTATTTTACTTCTTAATCAAATTAATATCGATTATCAATGCAAAAAAGGATATTGTGGAACATGTAAAGTTGTTCTTATAAAAGGAAAAATTCTATATCAAAGTTTTTCTCCTTTAGCTTTTTTAAAACCGGGCGAAATTCTTTCTTGTTGTTGCATTGTAGAGCATAATATAGAAATTAAAATTTAAATTTTTTACATTAAAAAAATTATTTTTAAATAATTTTGTCATTTGTTTGTATGACCGTTGTAGCTATTGTATAAACAATGTCAATAACAGTTGATCCTCTAGATAAATCGTTGATTGGTTTTTTTATTCCTTGCAGAATAGGTCCTATACAAGTAGATTTAGTTGAATTTTGAACTGCTTTATAGGCTATATTTCCACTATTTAAATCCGGAAAAATTAAAATTGTTGCTTTTCCTTTTAAAATAGATTTTGGAAGTTTTAATCTTGATATTTCAGAATCTATTGCAGCATCGTATTGAATAGGTCCTTCTACAAGAATATCTGGTCTTTTTTTATTTAAAATTTCTTTAGCTAAAACTACTTTTTCTATAGAACTATTTTTTCCACCAGAAAATCCTGTAGAATACGAAAGCATTGCTATTTTTGGATCAATTCCAAAAAGTTTTGATGAATTAAATGTCTGTATAGCTATGTCTGCTAATTGATCTGAAGAAGGATTGGGATTAATAGCACAATCGGAATAAATTAAAATTTTTTCTTCCAATAACATGAAAAATATAGAAGATATTAACTTTACTTCTCTAGACATTCCAACTATTCTTAATGCTGATCGAATTACTTCTGAAGTAGTATTTATAACTCCAGCAACCACTCCATCTACTTTGTTATTTAATAATAATAACATTGCCAAAATAATGTTTTTTTTAATATCTTTTTCTGCAATTTTTCTCTCTATTCCTTTTTTCGAATATATTTCAATTAAATCATTTTTGTAATTTTCTTGAATAACCTTTGGTTCTAAAATTTTGATGTTTTTATTTAAAGAAATTTTTTTAATGGAAGCTATTTTTTTTATTTCATTTTTATTTCCTAACAAAATGCAATTAGCTATTCTTAATTTCGAACATATATTTGCCGACTCAATAATTCTAGGATCATTCCCTTCAGGAAGAAGAATCGTTTTATTTAATAGAATGGCATTTTTTTTCAATTTATATTTAAACATTTCAGGATTAACTAAAAAATGATTATTTTCCTTTTTTTTTATTATATTATTTGTCCATTTTTTATTAATAAATGATTGAACATATCGTGCTATTCTTTTAATTCTTGTACCTTCATCAGCAAAAAACTTAAAACTAAACTTTTTTAATAAAAACAAAACTTCATAAAAATCAAGATAAATAAAAAAAATAGAAATATTAATTTTTGACAAACTTAAATACAAAGATTTTTTTTCCATATTTCCAAAAACTACTAAAATAGAAAAATTAATATTTTTCTTTTCAAAAAAATTTATATAAAATTTAATTTTTTTTAAAAAGTTACTATTAACTATAATTAATGAATTAGAAATATCTTCTTCCTTCATATTTTTATAATCTTGATTAAAAATTTTGATTTTATTAACTAAAAAATTTTTTGTTTTTTTTCTCTTGCAAAAGCTAAAAGCATTAAGATAATTAGTAATTTTTAATATTGGAGTTTCTAATAATTTCATAGTCCATGGAATAGCTGCTATAATAGGTAAAAACTTTATTTTTTTAATAAATTGATATTTTAAAAAAAGTTTTTTTTGGTAAAAAAAATCAAATTCTGAAACATTGTCGATATTTTTTAAAAAATTTGGTTCATTTTTTTTGTTAACGATAACACCATCAAGATTTTTTTTAAAATAAAAATCTACTTCTTTTTTTTTGAATTTATTTAAATTACTTAATTTTTTAAAAATAGTGACAAGAATAATTCTTGCATTTAAAATTTTAGCAATTTTGAAATTTAATTTGTTCCATATAGGATTATTTTTTATACTGAATCCTTCAATTAAAGTAATTTCAGTTTTGTTTTTATAAGATTCATATCGATCTATAATTCTTTCAATTAAATTAGAAAAAAATTTTTTTTTATATATGACATCATCTATTTTAATATGAATAGATTTTATAATAAAAATAGAAAAATTCGTTGAAAGAATTTGAGAAGTATGATCCATTTTTTCTAAGTTATTACTATTAATTATAGGTTTAAAAAACCCAATATTAGAAGTTTTTTTTTGAATAGCAGAAATAACTCCTAAACTGATGGTTGTTAACCCTACATTCTTTTCAATAGGAATTAACATTATAACTTTAGACATAAATACCTCTTTAAATTATGCATATAAAACTTTATTTTATTAATCTCACTGTTTCATTGGCAATTTCTAACTCTTCATCAGTAGAAATAACTAAAATAGGTATACTTTTTTCTGTACTAATTCGGAAATTGTTTTTTAATCCATTTTCATTATTGAATTTTTTAGATAATTTAAATCCTAAACTCGATAATTTTAAAACGGCTAATTCTCTTACTAAAACAGAATTTTGACCTATTCCACCAGTAAAAACCAATGCATCTATTTTTTTAGCTATTAAAAAAAAATAAGAAGAAATATACTTCACCAATCTATAGACAAAAATATCTACAGTTCTCTTTGCTTTTTTGTTAAAAAAATATTTTTTTTCAGAATTTCTAAAATCACTAGTGTTTTCACTTAAACCTAAAATGCCTGATTTTTTATTCAATAGATTTTTAATTTCTTTAATACTCATTTTAACTTTTTCATACAAATAAAAAATAATAGAAGGATCAATATCACCGCTACGTGTCCCCATGATTAATCCTTCTAACGGAGTTAATCCCATAGAAGTATCTAAGCAAACTCCATTTTTTATAACTGATACAGAAGCTCCATTTCCTAAATGACATGAGATAATATTTATAGATTTTAAATCTTTACGCATTATTTCTGCTGATTTTTTCATTATGTAAGAATGACTAATTCCATGTGCCCCATATCTTCGAATTCCATATTTTTTATAAAAAATGTATGGAATTCCATACAAATATGTACATTCTGGTAATTTTTGATAGAAAGAAGTATCAAAAACAGCAACATTTTTTCTTCTAAGAGAAGGAAATTGTTTAATAGCTGACTCTATCCCTAATAAATTTACGGGATTATGCAAAGGAGAAAAACAAAATAATTCTTTGATGTTATCTATTATCATTTTGTTAATTATTGCTGAACTTTTCATTTTTTCTCCACCATGAACTACTCTATGACCTATTGAAACGATATCATTAACAACATTCATTTTCTTTTGAATAATTTCAGTAAGAATAAATCTAATAGCTTCTTCGTGATTCATATAAGATTTCAAATAAAAGTTTTTAATACAAACATCTTTTGATTTCCAAGAAACATTGGTATTTAATAAATTTAAACATTCTATAATTCCGGTTAAACATTTTTTATAATTTTTTGAATCAATTAATGAAAACTTTAGAGAAGAACTACCGGAATTGATAACAAAAACTAATTTTTGAGACATATAATCAATCCCTAATTTATAAAAAAATATATTTATTCGAAAATAAACTCTTTTTTAATTTTTTTAATAAAAAATGCATTTTTTATTTCATCTAAAAAATATTTTTTATAAAATATAAAAAACTAACATATTTCTTAAAATTATTACAACTAACTAATGTTTTGTATCTTTAATATTTTAATTAAAAGCTAATTGAACTTAATTCAAGTTAAATTTATCAAATTTTAATGAAAAGTTATTTTTTTTTGCTCTATAGAATGTATTTGAACTTTTATGATCTCACTAATTGGATCTTCAGGACAATGTTCTACAAAATACGCCAAGTCTCTTAAAGCAACTTTTCCACATTCTAATTGAGCATAAATTAGTCCTCGATCTCTAATTTCATAAGGATCATTAGGATCTAACTGTATTAATAAATTACTTACATTTAGAGCTAATTCCATATTTTTTTCTTCCATTAAAGCTGCCTTTAATGTATTTAATATTTTTCTAATTACTGTTAGTGATTTTGCTTCATTTAAATCATTTTTATACAGTAAAGCGGTAGGACTAATATTTCCTTTTAACCAAACCTCTAATATATGTTCATTTAAAGTTTCTCCATTAAAAGGATCAATTAGCCAAGGTTTTTTATCTCTTATATCTGATCTTAAAATAAGTTGAGTTGGAAAAATTACGGGGGTTAACGATAACTCTAATTCTTTTGCTATATAAAGTATAATAATGCCTAATGAAACAGCTGTTCCTTGACGTGTTTTTAATACTGAATCAATCCATAATACATCTGATAACTTATATTTTTTGTTTGCCCCTCCAAACCCCCATTTAGAATAAAATATTTGTAACATTTTTTTTAATTTATTAATTTCATTGTTTTCACTACTAATAGAAAATTTTATTTCTTTTATTCGACTTTTTAGTTCTTTTTTCACCTCTTCTGCAGGAAAGTTTTTCCTTATTAACTGAAAAGCAACCACCATAGATTCAAAAATTGATTGTTTTGAAAAATCAATGTTAGAAAAGATTTTCATGTTATTCTCAATATTATTTATTTTAATTGAATTAAAATTAAGCATTTTAAATAAACATTTGATAATAAAATATTTATTTAGTATTTAGTTAAATAAACAAATTTAAAATGTTTTGTATTTTGACTAATTTAATTTCATTAATTTTATGTTATTATACAGAACATTTTAAAATAATTAAATATCTTATAATCCTTTTTAAAAATGCTAGTTTTTCTGTCCAATTGTAACCCGATAAAATCCTTGATGATCTCTATAACTGTTCACATTTTTAAAATTACTAAATTTCATAAATTTATTTATGAATTTTTTTTGATTTGAACCATGCTCTATTAATAACCATCCCTTATGATATAAATAATTCTGAGAATATCTAATAATTTTTTTAAGATCAAAATATCCTTTTTCGGGCGAAACCAATGCTGAATAAGGTTCAAAAAAAATTTCAGATTTTAAACTTTGATAATCTTCAGCACTAACATAAGGTGGATTACTTACAATAATGTGAAAATTCTTTCTTTCTAAAGATGAAAACCAATCACTATACATAAAAAATACATTGTTTATTGATAATTTTCTTGCATTTTTTTTAGCTATTTTTACAGCATTATAAATTTGATCTATTCCTATTACATAAGAATTTGGAAATATATCAGCTAACGACAAAGCAATAGCTCCAGATCCTGTACCTAAATCAAGAATATGTAACTGTGATTGTTTATCAAACATATTTTGAATAATTTCAATTATGATTTCAGTTTCTGGCCTAGGTATAAAAGTAAAAGGAGACACTAAAAGAGATAAAGACCAAAATTCCTTTTTTTTTATCAAATAAGCTACAGGCTCATGTAAAGTTCTTCTTTTTAACAAATCATTTATTTTTTTTTTTCTTTAAAATTAATATTTTTTTCATTAAAACTCATAATCCAAGAAAAAGGTTTTTTTATTCCATATGCTAATATTAATAAGGCATCTAATCTAGGAGTAGTACTACTTTTTATTAATTTTTTTTCTGCAAAATTTATCCAATTTTTAATATTCATTTTTTTTTCTCGACAAAGAGGAAAGAACTCTTTCTTGGTGTTTTTCTAAAATAGGATTGATCAAAATATCTAATTTTCCATCTAATATTTCATTTAAACGATATACCGTTAAATTAATTCCATGTTCTGTTACTCTATTTTGAGGAAAGTTGTATGTTCTTTTTCTATCAGATCTTTCTCCGCTTCCTAATAAATTTCTTCTTATGGAAGCACTTTTAGCATTATTTTTTGCCAATTCAGCAGCATGAATTCGAGCAGACAATATTGATAATGCCTTTGCTTTATTTTTATGTTGGGATCGTTCATCTTGACATTCTACGACATGTCCGGTAGGAATATGAGTTATTCGTATAGCTGAATCGGTTGTATTTACATGTTGTCCTCCTGCTCCAGAAGACCGAAAAGTATCGATTTTTAAATCTGAAGAGTTAATTTTAAATTCTTTTGATACTGGTACAACTGGCATTATAGCTACAGTACACGTAGAAGTATGTATTCTTCCTTGCGATTCAGTTTCTGGAACTCTTTGAACTCTATGTCCTCCAGATTCAAATTTTAATTTTTTACACGCCTCTTTTCCTGTTATTTTTATAATAACTTCTTTAAATCCTCCCTTTTCACTTTCAGTTGCATTAATAACATTAAAATCCCAATGATTCATTTCCGAATATTTATAATACATTCTAAATAAATTTCCTGCAAATATTGCTGCTTCATCACCCCCAGTAGCAGCTCTAATTTCAACAAAACAACTTTTTTTATTATAAGGGTCCTTAGGTAATAATAAAATTCGTATTTTTTTTTCTATTAAATTTTTATGATTTCTCAATATTACTATTTCTTCTTCTGCCATTTCTTTAATTTCTATATCTTTTAATAATTTCTTTGCTGCTTTAATTTGTTTTTTACATTTTTTCCAATCTATAAAGTATTTAACTATTTTAGAAATTTTTAAATATTCTTTTGATACATTTTGAAATTCTTCCTTATTTAAACTTTTATTTACATTCGATAAAATTAATTCTATTTCTTTGTACCTAAAATATAACTTTTCTAATTTAGAAATAATAAGAATGTTCATGAATCACCGCTAATTTTTAAAAATAATATTAATCAAAACTAAATTTTTTTAAAAAATACAATGCTTTGTTTAAATATCACATATTAAACAATAAAATATTTTAAAAAAAATTTTTTGGTATATAATGTTATTTATTATAAAGTTTTTTAAATAAAAATTTAATTTTTACTAAAAACATGATTAAAGTTATAATAACAAAAATTATTAATTGTTAAAATCAAAAAATATTAATCAAAAAATACTTTCGTTTTTATTTTTTTTTAAATTTATTTTTGTAAATAATTTTTATAAGAGAAATTGCATGAATGATATAAAATTATTTTCTGGAAATTCCATACCAAAATTAGCTAAATGTATTGCTGAAAGATTATTTCTGCATTTAAGTAATGCTACTGTAGAAAGGTTTAGCGACGGTGAAATAAGTGTCCAAATAAATGAAAATGTTAGAGGAGGAGACATTTTTATAATTCAATCAACTTGTTTTCCTACTAACGATAATTTAATGGAATTGGTTGTTATAGTAGACGCTTTGAGACGCGCTTCAGCAGGAAGAATAACTGCTGTAATTCCTTACTTTGGATATGCTAGACAAGATAGAAGAGTTCGGTCTGCACGTGTTCCTATTACTGCAAAAATAGTAGCAGACTTTTTATCTATTGTTGGTGTAGATCGTGTATTAACAGTAGATCTTCATGCTGAACAAATACAAGGATTTTTTGACATTCCTGTAGATAACGTTTTTGGTAGTTTAATTTTACTTGAAGACATGCTTAAAAAAAAATTTAAAAACCCAATTGTTGTTTCTCCAGACATAGGTGGAGTTATTAGAGCAAGAGCAATTGCAAAACTATTACATGATACGGATATGGCTATTATAGACAAAAGAAGACCTAATACTAATGTTTCTCAAGTAATGCATATTATAGGAGATGTTGAAAGTAGGGATTGCGTATTAGTTGATGACATTATCGATACTGCTGGTACATTATGTAAAGCAGCTGAAGCATTAAAAGAAAGAGGTGCTAGAAAAGTTTTTGCATATGCCACTCATCCTATTTTTTCAGGAAATGCCGAAGAAAATTTGAAAAATTCTGTTATTGATGAAGTAATTATTTGCGATACTATTCCATTATCTAAATCTATTAAATCTTTATCGAATATACGTACATTAACTTTATCAGGAATGTTAGCTGAAGCCATTCGAAGAATAAGCAATGAGGAATCTATTTCCGCAATGTTCGAACATTAATTATTATATTTTATTTTTGAAATTTTACTTATTAATATTTATTTTTAATATGTTCATAACCTTTGAAACTGTTATGAATGATCCAAAAACTAATATTAAATCTTTTTTAGAAACAGATAAAAAAATATCATTCCAAGCATTCTGAACATTAAAAAAAAATTTGTAATCTTTAAAAAATAAATTTTTTTTTACACGATCAATAAACTTTTTCTCATTTTGATTTAATAAAATAAAATTCCATTTGTTAATTATTCCAAAAAAATTTGAGACAATTCCATCAAAATCTTTTTTTTCTAAAATTCCAATTACAGCATAAATTTTTAAATATTTTTTAGAAATTTTTTTTATTTCTTTAGATAAATAAAATGAAGCATGTGAATTATGAGCTACATCTAAAATTATACGAGGATTCTCTTGAACTATCGAAAAACGACCTGGGATATTAATTGGAAATAATTTTTTTTTTAAAAAATTAGTATCAACAAACAAATTTGATTTAGATAATGCAGCAAAAGCTACTGAAATATTTATTAAGGGGATATTTGAATAAGGAAGACCATAAAATTTCCATTTTTTACTTATGAAATTCCATGTATTTTCTTTTTTTTCATAAAACCATTCAAAATTAACTCTAATTAATGAAGTATTTAACTTTTTTGCAGTTGAGTATATGCTTTTTGGAATTCTTTTTTCTTCTCCTATAATAGCAATTTTATTTTTTTTGAATATTCCCGCTTTTTCATGAGCAATTTTAAAACGAGTTTTCCCCAAAATTTCTTTATGGTCAAAATCAATATTAGTAATGATACTAATATCATTAGCAACAATACTAGTTGCATCTAATTTACCCCCTAGACCTACTTCAAGAATGATAACATTTACCTTAAAATATTTAAATAAAAATAAAGCGGATAAGGTTATAAAATCAAAATAACTAATTTTAAGAGACTGTCTAGCTTCTTCTATTTTTTTAAAAGCTAAAACATGCCAATCTTTATCTAAATGAAAACCATTGATTCGAATCCTTTCTAAATAACTTATTAAATGAGGTGAAGTATATAAACCAACTTTATACCTAGAGTACAATAAAATTTTTTCTAAAATATAACAAACGCTTCCTTTTCCATTTGTTCCTCCAACTACAAAGATAAATGAAAAAAAATGTAATAAATCTAATTTTTTAGCTATATTTATTACATTTTTTAAACAAAAATCATTTTTTCTTTTAAAAAATTTTATATAATTAATCCATTCTAAAAAAGATAATTTTTTTTTATGCATTTTCTTAATAAACGTATTTAAATGTTAGTTCTAAATTTTTTATATCGAAAATAAATTAATTAAAAAATTTAAATTAATTCCGAAAAATAAAATTGACATAGATAATATTATCATTAAAAAACCAAAAAAAGTAAATATCCAATTATTAGAAATTTTCTTTTTAATCAAAAGATTCTTTTTATTAATCATTGGTTCATTAATAAACATGTTTACTACAATTCTCAAATAATAATACATGCTTAATACACTTCCCAAAAGAAAACTGATTCCTAAAAAATAAAATTTTTGTTCTATTATTAATAAAAATAAAAAAAACTTACCAAAAAATCCTATTGTAAAAGGAATGCCTGCAAAAGAAAATATTGATATTGTCATTAATATAGAAAGAATAGGATTTCTCCAAAATAATCCTTTATAAAATTCAAAACCATTATGATAATGATTATTATCAATTGTTGAAATATAATTCAAAATCCCAATAAAAATCACACTAGAAAGCACATAATTAACTATGTTAATTCCAAACGATTCTAAAGCAAATTTATTATCAAATAACGTAACAACAGAAATTAATAAAGATCCGAAATATGCTATTGAAGAATAAGCTAATAATTTTCTAATATTTTTTTCAAATAATGCCAATATATTTCCCAGTAAAATCGAAAAAAATGAAAGTATCTGAATTAAAAAAAACAAATTATGTAAATTGTTTTTAGGAAAAAATATGAAAAAATTTATTAAAATGATAAATGAAACAATTTTAATTATTGTAGAAAAAAATAATAATGAAGAAAAAGAAATACCTTCATAAATATTAGAAATCCATGAATGAAATGGAAAAATAGCAATTTTAATACCAAATCCAGTTAATATAAAACACCAAGCAAATAATACAATTCTATCTACATCATACGAACTAAAAATAGATAACTCATTAAAATGAAAAAAATTAAAATTTCCTGAAATGCAATAAATTAAAGATATTCCAAACAATAAAAAACAAGAAGAAATAGTAGATAAAATTAAATATTTTAAAGAACTTTCAACTGATTTTTTTTCATTTACAAAATAACCAGACAAAGCTAACATAGGTAAAGACATTAGTTCAATTCCTATAAACATAATGATCATATTGTTAGAAATAATTGCAAACATTGCTCCTATTATAGCTAAATTTATTAATAAAAAAAAATTTTCTGGATTTTGAATATATCTTTTTTTATTTGTTAAAAACAATATGCAAGAACATAACCCTATCAATAACAAGACACCTAAATATACGATAGAAAAAAAATTAATGAATAATATTTCTCCTATTTTTATAGGAACACTTCTATATACTAAAAATAAAGATAATAAAGATAATATAAAGCCTAATATATTCAAATTTTTAATTAAATTTAAATTTTTTTTGAATGACATAAAAAGAAAAGAAATAAAACCAACTAGCATTAATATTAATGCTGGTAATAAACTAAATAATTGTTTAAAAACTATCATGATTAAAGATCATATCCTTTAAGATAAATAAAAAAATTAAATAATTGGTTTTGTTAAACATAAAATATTAATAATAAATTTTGAATTTAATCCAATAAAAAATAAAAAAAATGAAATAATAAACAACGTTAAAATATCAATTGAAGAAATGGTTGTACATTCTGAAACATTTTTGTAATTTCCATAACAAATATTTTGCATAAATCTTAGCGTATATACTACGGAACACATCAAACCAAGAAAAAAAATACCTGATAATGTTGGATTTTTTTCAAAAATTCCCATCAGAATCATTAATTCTCCAATAAAAGATCCAGTTCCTGGTAAACCTATACTAGAAAAACAAAAAAACAAAAAGAATCCCGGCAACCAACTAAAATTTTCTAATAAACCACTTATTTTATATATATTTTTGGTATGAAAATATTTTTTTAATAAACTTGTTATAATAAATAATGCTGAAGTAGAAAAAGAACAAGAAACTAAATATATAATTGCTCCTTCATATGAAATTTGATTATAAGCATAAATTGATGAAAAAATTAATCCTGTGTGAGAAATTGATCCGTAAGCAATTACTTTTTTTAAATCGCTTTGAGAAAATGCAAGTAATGCTCCATAAAAAATATTTAACAATCCTAAAAAAACAAAAAAATTAGCCAAATTATGTGATGAATTAGGAAACAATGGAATTACAAATTTTAAAATTCCATAAATTCCAGTTTTCGATAAAAATCCAATTATATCAATAGATCCTACTACAGGTAGATATCGATGAACATTTGGAAACCAACCATGAAAGGGTACTATTGGAATTTTTACAGCAAACCCAATCAACATTCCTATCATTAAGACATGTTCTAAAATAGAAAAATTTTTATTCTCATTAAAAAGATTTATTAATAACTCATAATCAAAAGTCCAAAAATTATATTTAATATAATACAAAGTTGATAAATTAATTATAACTACTAACATTATAAAACTAGAAAATTGAGAATACATAAAAAAAGAATTAGCAGAAGAAATTCGTCTTCTTTTTGCATTATTTTTTACACTAGGAAATATAATTAACAAATAAATTGGAATTAATATAATTTCCCAAAAACAAAAAAATAAGAATAAATCAACAGATAAAAAAATACCCATTGTTGCGGAAAAAATATGCAATAATGAAAGATAAAATAATCCTTTATAATGCTGATAAAAATTCCAAGAACACAATACTGATATAATTCCTAAAATTGAACTTAAGAAAATCATTAATAATGATAATCCATCCATAGCTAAGTGAAAACTTATGCCAAATTTAGGAATCCAAGGATATGAAAATTCAATAATCCATCGATGATCTGATGTTCTATGAACAAAATTAATAAATTTATAAAAATAAAAATACATTAATAATGAAAAAACAATACTCATTGTTATTAAAGCAATCCATCGAGGATATTTTATATTGTATTGTTCTGATTTCCAACTTATAAACCCTCCTAAAAAGGGAATTATAATTAATAAAAGAAGTAACATTTGTATTATAATCCTATTTAATAATAGTTCTATTTAACATATAAATTAAATCCAAAAATTAAATATAATAATAAATATTTTTTTATTTCATATTGTTGAAAACAAAAACATGATTAATAATCCTACAATAATTGAAGATATATACCGTCGTAAATATTTTTTTGAATTTAAAAATAAAAGTTTATTCATAAGTACAACTAGTATTGTAGAATAATTAGCCCATATTTTTAAAGGATCCTTAATTAATAATTTAACAATAATCAAATAAACTCGTACTATAAAAAAATTATATATAAAATTAAAAGTAAAAAATTTTGCTATCAAATTAAAAAAATTTAAAAAACAAAAACTTCTTTGAAAAAAAGGAAAAAAAAATTTATTTAAATAAAATTTATAATATGAAATGTATAATCCTAAGAATATAAATATAATACTGAAAATTTCTAACCAAAATTCATTTTTTCCCAAATAATTGCTTTCTGGAAATATTTGATACAAGGGAATTAATAAAAAATGACCCAAAAATGTTGATAACATCATTAATATTATTAAAGGTATAATTTTATATATACTAAAAGAAAATTTTTGAATCACATTTTTCTTATTATAAAAAACTATAAAAATTAATCTACTAACATAAATCGATGTTAATAAACATCCTACTATACTAAATAAAAAAAATACAAGTGATCCATTATAAAACAAATATGAAAGAATTAATTCTTTGCTGTAAAATCCAGATGTAATAATAGGAAAAGAAAATAAAGATAATCCCCCTATTATAAAACTCCAATAAGTAACCGGTAAACTTTTTCGAAATCCAGGAATTTCAAATATATTTTGTTTATTCTTCGAAGCCCTAGTTACTGATCCAGCGGAAAGAAATAATAATGCTTTAAAAATAGAGTGGGTAATCAAATGAATAATTACAGCATTCCATGCATGAACACTAATTGCCAAAAACATATATCCCAACTGACTTATTGTTGAATAAGCTAAGATTTTTTTTATATCTGTTTGATATATGGCTAAAAAACTTCCTAACAATAAGGTTAATGAACCTATAACTCCTGATAAATATAATATATTAGGGGCTAAAAAGAACAAATTATGCATTCTTAGAATTAAATATATTCCGGCTGTTACCATAGTAGCTGCATGTATTAAAGCTGAAACTGGAGCAGGACCTTTCATTGCTTTAGGTAACCAAATATGAAGAGGTATTTGAGCTGATTTTCCAATTGATCCTAACAGAAAAAACAATGCAATTAATTCTAATGAATTCTTAGAATAAAAATTATGTTCCAATAAATAATTAATTTTTTCAAAATCAAATGTTTTAAACTGATAATAAGACATCATTATAGCTAATAATAAAAAAATATCTCCTAATCGAGTTATTATGAATGATTTCATAGCTGATTGAATATTTTTAACACTACTAAAATAATATCCTATAAGAAAATAAGAACAAATTCCTACTAATTCCCATCCTATGTATGTGAAAATTAAGTTTCCTGATAAAACTAATATACTCATACTAAAAACAAACAAATTAGTATAAGAAAAAAATCTAGAATTATTTTTTTCAAAACTCATGTACCAAACGCTGAAAAAATGTATCAGTAAACTTATTCCCAAAACCATAATTAACATTACTAATGATAAGCTATCTAATATTAAATTAAAATTAACAATAAATTTTTTTAAAGAAATGACAGTCCATAAATGTTTGATAACTGTTATTTTAGAATCAATTAAAAAATTAATACTTATTAATATAGTAACTATAAATGAGTAAAAAATGGATGTAGTACCTACTAATGAAGGAAAAATATTTGATTTTTTTTTTAGAAAAAATGTCAATAATAAAAATGCTACTAACGGCATCCAAAATACAGAACATATAATACTTATGCTCATTGATTTGTCTCACTTAATTTATCGGTATTTAAATCTTTGGAATATTTATATAAATGTAATAATAAAACTAAACCAATACTTACTTCTGAAGCAGCTATCGTAATTAAAAAAATATACATAATTTGACCATCTACTTGATGCCAATAACTACTCGAAACAACAAAAGCAATTGCGATAGCATTTATGATTATCTCTAATGAAATTAACATAAATAAAAAGTTTCTTCTAATAATAAGAGAATAAATTCCTAAAAAAAATAAAAGAAAAGAAAGCATTAAACCATGTGTAACAGGAATCATATTCATAATCCTTTTTTATCAATTTTACATATTTTTATAAATTTAAAAATCTTTTTATTTTCTTAACGCAAAATTTTTTTTCCCAAAATGAAAAATAATAAGTAAAACTGTTAATAATAATATTGAAATTAATTCAACCAAAATGCCATATAAACTAAATAATTTAATTCCTGTAATTTCTGTACTAATTATTTCAAAATATATTTTTTTTTCAAAAAATATGCTATTCATCTTAAATAGTATTTGAACAAATAAATAAAACAAAAAGACTGAAATAATTAATTCCATTATATTTATTTTTTCTCGTATATCACAAACACTTTTATGATTTAACATCATAATAACAAAAATAAATAAAACCATTATTGCACCTGCGTAAATAATGATTTCTAATGCCGCAGCAAAATAAGCACCTAAAGAAAAAAATACTCCTGAAATGGATATTATAGAAATAATTAAATAAAATAATGCATACATTGCATTTTTTTGAAAAATTAATAATAAAGTAGCTAAAATAGATAAGCTTCCACAAAAATAGAAAATTATTAATTGCATTTAATACTCTCTTTATAAATAATTTTAAGGAAGTAAAGTAGTTGATTTAATCGGTTTAGATTCGTTTTTTAATTCTCCTTTAAATTTACCTTTAATAGATACACCAGTATAATTATAAAAATCATAATCTGGATATTTTCCTGAAGTTGAGATTAATAAATCTTTTTTCTCATAAATTAAATTCTTACGTTTAAATTCACTTAATTCAAAATTAGGCGTTAATTGTATAGCTGCAGTTGGACATGCTTCTTCACATAATCCACAAAAAATACATCGAGAAAAATTAATCCTAAAAAACTTCGCATACCAACGTTTATTTTTTTTATTAACTTTTTTTTGTAAAGAAATACAATCTACTGGACAAACAGTAGCACATAAATTACATGCTACACATCTTTCTTCGCCTTGTTCTGTCTTTGTAAGAACAATTTTGCCTCGATAACGAAAAGATAATTTAATCTTTTCTTCAGGATATAATTTTGTTTCTCTTTTAGAAAAAATATTTTTTAAAACCACCCAAATACTTCGAAATTGACTAAAAATATTTTTTATACTTTTTTTCATAACCAAATCTAACCTTATATTTTAGAATGTTATTAACATATCAACCAAATAGAAGTTCCTAATAAATTTAATAGAGTAACAGGAAAGCACCATCTCCAACCAAATGAAATCATTTGATCATATCTAGGCCGGGGTAAAGAAGCTCGTATTAAAATAAAAAGAAATATTAAACAAATCATTTTAATTAAAAACCATATAACAGAAGGAAAAAATGGACCATAAAATCCTCCTAAAAATATAACAGTCATTAAGCCAGATAACGTTGTTATTGAAATATATTCTCCTATAAAAAATAACCCAAATTTTATTCCTGAATATTCAAGATGATAACCATCTGCTAATTCTTGTTCAGATTCTGGTTGATCAAATGGATGTCTATGAGAAATTCCCAAACTAGAAATAAAAAAAGCTATAAAACCAAAAAATTGAGGTACAATATTCCATACTTGTTTTTGACTATTTAAAATATCAAGAATATTAAAAGATCCAGCACGAAGAACAACTCCCATTAAAGATAATCCTAAAAAAATCTCATAACTTAATGTTTGAGCTGAAGCACGTAAAGCACCTAATAGAGCATATTTATTATTACTAGACCATCCGGCAAACAATATAGAATAAACTGATAAACTAGCCATCATTAAAAAAAACAAGATACCAATATTAATATCTATTATTAATAATTCCTTAGTTATAGGTATAATAGGAACTATTATTAACAAAGAAGAAAATGAAATAATAGGAGCTAATACAAATATTATTTTATTACTAAAAGGCGGAATCCAATCTTCCTTAAAAAAAATTTTAATCATATCAGCTATTAGTTGAAGCGATCCCTGCCAACCTACTCTATTTGGACCATAACGATTTTGAAACAATCCTAATAATCTTCTTTCTATTACACTTAATGAAGCAGAAAACGAAATTGTCAATAATAACAAAATTATGGTTTTAAGCATAATAAAATTCCTATTCATTTAATAAAATACATTGTTTTTCTATTTTTAAATTTTTTATATTTTTTTCTATTAGAGAAAAAGGAATATTTGGAAAACCTATGGGTAAAGAAATTATATTTTTATCTAAAAAAACAGAAAATTTTACTTTAAAAATAAATTTTTCTTTAAAATAAAAAAATGTAATAAAACTATTTTCTTTAAAACCTAACTTTATAGCAGTCAATTTATTGATTTTTATGTAAGTTGATTTTATTAATTTTAAAATAATTGAATCTTTTTGAGTTATTTCTTCGCTACCATAGATTGAATAATAAGGTACAATTTTTAGGTTTACATTTAAATAATTAACACTTTTGTTACTTTTAAAGAAAGGAATTCTATTTTTAGTATTCTTTGAAAATAAACGTAAACCCTCACATAATTTATTTTCTTTATCAATTTGAACTTTATTCCATGCTTGCGCTGAATTCCAACCTGGAAACCAAATAAAAGGAACATAAGACGCAGTTTGATTAAATGATTGATTACCCTCCATTGAAAATGAAAACATAGTATCATTATCTTTTAAACGCTGAAATTCATGAACATTTTTATCTAGAAATAAAGCCGTTCTTCCAGTATACCTATGAGGAGATCGTGCTATTTTTTGACCAAAAATTCGAAAATTTGAATTTGGAGAAATAGAAACAATTTTTTTTAATTTAGGATGTTTTTCTCCACATTGATTTACAATATCATCAAATGATATATTCTTCTTTGTTTTATCCAGAATAAAGTTTCTAAATAATGTCAACCATTTCCAACTCTCAAGAACATAAACGTTTTTATTATAGAAATTTGGATCATAAACTTTAAAAAATCTTTGTGCTCGACCTTCATAATTAACAACCGTGCCGGAACTTTCAAAAAAATTCGTACATGGTATGATCATTGTACTTTTTTCTGTTGTTAAAGTTGAAATATGATCTATAGTAATAATATTTTTGACAAATTTTAATACTTTATTAACTTTAGATTTTGATATATATCGATATAAATCATTTTCTAAAATTATTAAGGAACTATTTTTTTTAGTAACAACTTTTTCTAATGCAGTTTCAATAGACATTCCTTCTAAACATGCTACTCCTAAACTATTAGCATTAGGAGTTAATAATACTAAATTGACATTTTTATTATGTTTTTTTATTGCTTGAACAATATTAGATGCTGATTTAATTAAAGAAATACTTCTAGAATGAGAACCAGAAATGATCAATGGATTTTTAGCATTCAACAAACTGCTTGCAATTAAAGAAATCTTTTTTTCAAAAATATGATCTAACTTTTTTGTAGAAAATGAAAAGTCTTTTATTTTTTTAGCTAATAAAAAAGAAAATTCAGCTTGCTTTTCATAAGAAGCATAATAATTCCAAGAAGAAATATCATCTAATTTCGTATGATCTATGCTCGTTATAAATAATTTATTTTTCTTATCTTGAGAAATATTTAAAACTGCTTTGTTATGCCATAATGGAACATTAATTTTTTTTATCTTACCATATTGTTTTCTTTTAACTGCTTGCCTTACTGCTAATGCCATACGTGGAGAAATTTGGGTTAAATCTTCACCTAATATTAAAATAACATCACAATTTTCTATTTCGGATAAAGTAGGAACGGAAAAATTCCTATTTTTAATCAAATTTAAAATAAAATCCAACAACTCTTTTCCATCATTTGAAACACCCATAGAAAAATTTTCTTTACCTACTAATTCTTGCAATGAAAAATTACTTTCTATACTTGCTCTTGAAGAACCAATACCTATAACCTGACTTGAATTTTTAAAGATGTTTTTTATTCTAAAAAAAACATTTTCTTTATTTAAATCTAATAATTTTCCTTGTATTTTCTCCTTTAAATTTTTGGGACGATCATTTGAGTTAGAATAACTAAATCCAAATCTTCCCAAATCACATATTAAATAATGATTTACATTTTTATTAAATCTATTATCGATCTTTCTTATTTTTCCAGACCGTTCTCCTACTATAGTATTACATCCTATACTGCAATATTGACATACACTTGGAGCGTATTGCATATCCCATTTTCTAGTATAATTTTTAGAATATATTTTATCTGTAAAAACCCCTGTAGGGCAAATTTCTACTAAATTTCCAGAGTGTTCACTATTAAGCATGCCTTCGTTTAAACGTCCAAAATAAATATTATCTGCACTTCCAAATACTCCTAAATCTTTACCATCAGTATAATCCTGATAATACCTAACACACCGAAAACATTTTATACATCTATTCATTTCATGTTGTATAAAAGGTCCTAAATATTGATTTAAATGAGTTTTTTTCTTATATCTATAACGACGAGAATAATGTTCAGTCATAACAGTCATATCTTGTAAATGACAACTTCCAGCCTCTTCACATATAGGACAATCATGAGGATGATTAATCATTAATAATTCAATTATTTGTTTTCTAAAATTTATTACTTCTTTTTCCTGTACAGAAATAATTGTTTTTTTGTCCAATGGGGTCATACAAGACATGACTATTTTCCCTTTTTTATCAGTATCATTAGCATACAATTTTACAGCACATTGTCTACATGACCCTACACTTCCTAACATAGGATGCCAACAAAAATAAGGTATGTTTACCCCTGAAACTAGACAAGCTTCTAATATATTAGAAGATTTTTTAAAAGAATATTCAATATCATCTACAAAAAGTTTAAACATAAACATTTCCGATTAAATTAAAATATATGATAATTGACATTATATCTCAAAATATCAATTCTTTAATTAGTAATTATAAAAGAAATTAAATTTAAAATTTAAAATTAATAATTAAGAACCTATATTTTTTAATATAAAAAATTATCATTTTAATTTAATTCCTCTTTCAAATTCTATCCTAAAATATTTAATTGCACTTGTTAAAGGTTCCATTGCTCCTGGAGCATGAGCACAAAAAGTTTTTCCAAATGATAAACTTAAACTTAATTCTTCTAATAATTCAATATCCCCTTCCTTTCCTTTTTTTTTCGATAATGATTTTAAAATTTTTACTATCCAAGGTAAACCGTCTCTGCATGGAGTACACCAACCGCAAGATTCTCTAGAAAAAAATTTTTCAATATTGTATACTAATTTAACCATATTAATATGATTATCTACAGCCATAGCTACTGCAGTACCTAATCTACTACCGATTTTACTAACATTTTCAAAATCCATTGGAACATCAATATGCTGAGGAGTTAAAAAATCAGTTCCAGCTCCTCCTGGTTGCCAAGCTTTTAACTGAAATCCTTTTTTCATTCCATTAGCGTAATCTTCTAAAATTTCTCTAGCTGTAGTTCCAAAAGGAAGTTCCCATATTCCAGGAGTATTAACATTTCCAGAAAATCCCATCATTTTTGTTCCAGAATCAACGCTTTTTGACAAATTTTTATACCAAATATGTCCATTAGATATTATACCTGGAACATTGGATAATGTTTCTACATTGTTGATACAGGTTGGTTTTCCCCATAAACCAATTTCTACCGGAAAAGGAGGTTTGAATCTGGGATTAGCTCTCTTTCCTTCTAAAGAATTTAATAAAGCTGTTTCTTCTCCACAAATATAACGTCCAGCTCCAGTATGTATAAAAATGTTTAAACTAAAACCTGTTTTTAAGATATTTTTTCCTAAATACCCCATTTTATAAGCTTCAAAAATTGATTTTTTTAAATTCTTCAGAGCCTGGATATATTCGCCTCGTAAAAAAATATAAGCACAATGAACTTGTAAAGCAAAAGCTGCGATTATCATTCCTTCAATTAATTGATGAGGAATACTCTCCATTAACAATCTATCTTTAAACGTCCCTGGCTCCATTTCATCAGCATTACAAACTAAATATTTTGTTTTTGAAATTTTTGATTTCGAAACCATATCCCATTTCATCCCAGTATTAAATCCTGCTCCTCCTCTTCCTTTTAATTCTGATTTTTTAATTTCATCTATTATTTCTACTGGACTCATTTTGCATAAACTTTTTTTTAATGCCGAATACCCATTTTTTAACTTATATTCATTAATCCAAATAGGACTATTATTTTTTTTTAATCTCCATGTTAAAGGGTGACTCTCCGGTTTTCGAATTTTTTTATTCATAAATAAGATTCCAATATCGAAACAATTTTTTTATCAGATAAATTAAAATAAGTATCTTCATTAACCATCATACTTGGTGCTCTATCACAGCATCCTAAACAGCAAATTGGTAATAAAGTAAATTTATTATCTATTGTTGTTTGTCCTGGTTTTATTTTTAAATATTTCTCTAGTATCGATAATATTTTTTTGTATCCAACAACATAACATACTACACTATCGCAATATCGAATGACGTTCCTTCCAACTGGTTCAAGGAAAATTTGACTATAAAATGTAGCTACTTCTTGTACATATACCGAAGGAATAGACAAAATTTCTGAAATTGCATAAATAACATCTTTAGAAATCCACTTCCTCTTTTCTTGTGCTATTTTTAATGCTTCTATAACAGCAGCTTGAGGATATTCATATTTTTTTTTTTCTTCAAAAATTCTTTTTTGTTCTTCCATAGTCAGAACAATATCTAAATATTTTTTTTTCATTTTTAACGATCCACATCTGACATGACAAAATCAATGCTGCCTAAATACGTGATCAAATCTGATAATAAACTTCCTTTTATAACAGAAGGTATTTGTTGTAAATGAGCAAAACTAGGAGTCCGAATTCTAGTTCTATAACTCATTGAATCTCCATCACTGATTAAATAATAACTATTAATTCCTTTAGTTGCTTCTATCATTTGAAAACTTTCGTTTGGAGGCATTATTGGTCCCCAAGACATTTGTAAAAAATGTGTAATCATTGATTCAATATCTTTAAGAGTATTTTTTTTTAAAGGGGGGGTAGTTAAAGGATGTTCTGCTTTGAAAGAACCATTAGGCATATTATTTAAACATTGTTTTAATATTCTTAAACTTTGAAAAATTTCTTCCATTTTTAATGTTACCCTAGAATAACAATCACTAACTCCATTTCCTATTGGAATTTCAAAATCAAAATTTGAATATCCAGAATAAGGTCGTTTCTTCCGAACATCAAATTCTACCCCAGTTGCACGTAATCCAGCTCCTGTAACACCCCAATCTAAAGCCTGATCTTTATTATAAGAAGCAACTCCTTTTGAACGAGATATCAAAATAGAATTTTTTAATGCCATATCGGTATAAAACTTTAATCTCTTAGGAATCCAATTGAGAAATTTACTAAGAATTTTATCCCATCCGTTTGGAAGATCATAAGCAACTCCTCCTATTCGAAACCATGCTGGATGCATTCTTGCACCAGTAATAAACTCAATTATATCATATATTTTTTGTCTGTCGGTAAATGCTAAAAATACTGGAGTCATAGACCCTACATCTTGAATGAAGGTAGAAATATATAATAAATGACTATTTATTCTAAATAATTCAGATAACATTACTCTAATACATTTTACTCTTTCTGGAACTTTAATATTTGCTAATTTTTCTACGGCTAAAATATAAGGCATTTCATTCACACAACCTCCTAGATATTCAACTCTATCTGTATAAGGTATATAATTATGCCATGTTTGCCGTTCAGCCATTTTTTCAGCTCCTCGATGATGATAACCTATATCTGGAACACAATCGACAATTTTTTCTCCATCTAATTGTAAAACTATTCGAAAAGCACCATGAGAAGATGGATGATTTGGACCTAAATTTAAAAACATAAAATCAGAATGACTATTTTTTCTTTTCATTCCCCAAAATTCTGGAGAAAATCTTAATGCTTTAGATTCTCTTTCTTCTTTTTCTTCAGTTAATTGATAATTTTTAAATTCTGTTGCTCTTGCAGGATAATCTTTTCTTAATGGATGACCTTCCCAAGTAACTGGCATCAATATTCTTGTTAAATGAGGATGGCCTACAAAATCAATTCCAAACATTTCCCATGTTTCTCGTTCATACCAATTAGCATTAACAAAAAGTTTGGTTAAAGTTGGAATAGATAATTTTTCTTTAAATAACGAAACTTTGATTAAAATATCTAAATTCTTTTCAAACGAAATAAAATGATAAAATACTGAGAAGTCACAAATCGGAACATTTTTTCGATTTTTTCGTAATCGTTCATCAATTCCGTGTAAATCAAATAATGTTATATATGGATCTGATAAATTAGCCAAATAAGTAGCTACCTTTAACAAATCTTCAGATTCGATCCATAAGACCGGAAAATTAATTAAAGTTAATTGAAATTTAAAAATTTTTTGATCAAAGTTTTTATATAATTTTTCAATGATCAAATTATCATATTTTTTTTTATCTTTAAATTTTTTGATACGATCATTAATTATTTTATTTTTCATAAATATTTTTTTGTTTTTTATATTAATTTAATTTAAATCTAGTTTTTTGTTTTACAACTAATCTAAAAAAACCATAATAAATATTTCAAATTTCTTTTTTCTCAAAAACTTTTTATTTTTTATATATTTTTTGATTATCTATTATCCATGATAATGGACGATCTTCTTTGGTAATAGAATCTTGCAATAATAATAAAGCTTGTAAATATGCTTCTGGACGAGGTGGACAACCGGGAATATAAACATCTACTGGCAAAAATTTATCTACTCCTTGAACTACCGAATAAATATCATACATTCCTCCTGAATTAGCACAAGAACCCATTGATATAACCCATTTAGGTTCTAACATCTGATCGTATAATCGTTTAATAACAGGAACCATTTTAATAAAAGGAGTTCCTGCTATAACCATAAAATCAGCTTGTCGAGGAGAAGCTCTCAGTACTTCTGATCCAAATCTAGCTACATCATGAACCGATGTAAAAGACGTAACCATTTCTACGTAGCAACAAGATAATCCAAAATTATAAGGCCAAAGAGAATTTTTTCTTCCCCAATTAACTAAGTTTTTAACAATTTTTTTTAATTTTCCTAAAAAAACGTTTTTTTTAATAAATTGATTACTTTTTATCAATTTTTTTTCTTGTTCTTTAAAACTTTTTTTTGTACTAAAATTATCTGCTTTAGTTAAAATGTATTTCACAAAAGTACCTTTCGATTTGTTTTAATAAAAAATAGTATTAAACCAATTAAAAATACCATATTTTATAAATAAATTATGCTTTTTAACATTTAAAAAATTATACTTAAAAAAATGTTTTCATCTTTACTACATAAAATAAAGAAAGCAAAAGCATAAAAATAAATGAAACCATTTCTAATAATCCTATTATTCCTATTTTAACTGCATTAACCGACCATATATATATATATAATGCTTCCACATCAAATATTACAAAAAGAATTCCTATAAAGTAAAATTTTACTAAAAATTTTATTGAAGTATTTCCAACAGAATCAATTCCACATTCGAAAGGAAGATTTTTGTTTTTACAAAATTTTTTTTCTCCTAAAAAAAAACTAAAAGTTAACATAAAAAAACAAATAAAAAAAACAAAAAAAACAAAGATAAAAAATGAAATTAAATCCGAAGAAAATGTTGAATTAAGCATTTTAATATGAATAAAAATTAAATTTACATGTTAAAGAATAATAACATTAATTTTTGAAAAACATCGATTTTAAAAAAAGAAAAATTTTTTTAAAATCAATAAACATTTTTTACATATTTTTTTAAAATAAAAAATATACTGTAAAAATGTACATTTTTTTCAAAATAATAAAATTAAATCATCTATTTTTTTATTTTTTTTTAAAATCAAATAATATTTTCTTTCATTACCCCTTGATCAGACCCAAATAGACCCCATGTATTTACTATTAAACAATATAAAATTATATATCAAAAACACACGTCGTATCTTTAATTCATAAAAATAAAAACTAATCGATTTTAGAATCTTTTATTTATTTTAAAATTACTAATCATTTATTGCTGCTTATAAATATACAAACATACTTAATTGAGAGGAAATTTACATGAGCAAGATAATAGGAATAGATTTAGGAACTACAAATTCTTGCGTTGCTATTATGGATGGAAAACAAACTCGAGTATTAGAAAATGCTGAAGGAGACAGAACAACTCCTTCTGTAATAGCCTATACCAAAGAAAATGAAATACTAGTTGGACAACCTGCTAAAAGACAAGCTATAACTAATCCAGAAAACACTTTATTTGCAATAAAAAGATTAATCGGAAGAAAATTTAAAGATAAAGAAGTACAAAAAGATATTAAAATTATGCCTTATAAAATCGTACAATCTAATAATGGAGATGCCTGGTTAAACGTCAAAAATAAAAAAATGGCTCCACCTCAAATATCTGCTGAAGTTTTAAAAAAAATGAAAAAAACAGCGGAAGATTACTTAGGTGAACCAATTACCAAAGCAGTAATTACTGTACCTGCGTACTTTAATGATGCTCAACGACAAGCTACTAAAGATGCTGGTAAAATTGCAGGTTTAGAAGTAAAAAGAATTATCAATGAACCAACAGCAGCAGCATTAGCCTATGGATTAGATAAAGGAAAAGGAAATAGAATTGTAGCTGTGTACGATTTAGGAGGAGGTACATTCGATATTTCAATAATTGAAATAGATGATGTAGACAAAGAAAAAACCTTTGAAGTTCTTGCAACAAATGGAGATACGCATTTGGGTGGAGAAGATTTCGATAATCGACTAATCAACTATCTAGTAGATACATTTAAAAAAGAACAAGGAATTGATTTAAGAAATGATTCTTTAGCAATGCAAAGACTAAAAGAAACAGCTGAAAAAGCAAAAATAGAATTATCGTCTACTCAACAAACAGAAGTTAATTTGCCTTATATTACTGCTGATTCTACTGGTCCAAAACATCTAAATATAAAAGTAACTCGTTCTAAATTAGAATCTTTAGTAGAAGATTTAGTAATAAGATCTATTAAACCATTAAAAATGGCTTTAAAAGATGCTAATTTAAATATCGATAAAATCAATGATGTAATTTTAGTTGGAGGACAGACTAGAATGCCTATGGTTCAACAAAAAGTAGCTGAATTTTTTGGAAAAGAACCTAGAAAAGATGTTAATCCAGATGAAGCTGTTGCAGTAGGGGCTGCTGTACAGGGAGGAGTTCTTTCTGGAGATGTTAAAGACGTTTTATTATTAGATGTTTCTCCTTTGTCTCTTGGAATAGAAACTATGGGTGGAATAATGACGACACTAATCAATAAAAACACTACTATTCCAACCAAACACAGTCAAGTTTTTTCTACTGCTGAAGATAATCAATCTGCCGTAACAATACATGTTTTGCAAGGTGAAAGGAAACAAGCTTCTGCTAATAAATCATTAGGACAATTTAACCTTGACGGAATCGAAGCTGCTCCTAGAGGTATACCTCAAATTGAAGTTACTTTTGATATTGATGCAGATGGTATATTGCATGTATCTGCAAAAGATAAAAAAACAGGAAAAGAACAAAAAATTACCATAAAAGCATCTTCTGGATTAAATGAAAATGAAATTAAAAAAATGATCTCTGATGCAGAAGCCAATGCAGAAGCAGATCAAAAATTTGAAAATTTAATACAAACTAGAAATCAGGGAGATCAAATTTCTCATAATACTAAAAAGAAACTTGAAGAACATAAAGATAAAATAAACAATGAAGAAAGAGAAACTATTCTATCTTCAATCAATAATTTAGATCTCGCTCTAAAAGGAGAAGATAAAAACAATATTGAAAATAAAATTCAAGATTTATTAAAAGTATCTTCTAAATTAACTGAATTTGACTCAAAAAAAAATGATCATATTAAAAATGAAAATGCAAATGAATCTACTAAAGAAAAAGAATCAGATATTGTAGATGCAGAATTTGAAGAAATAAAAGAACCTAAAAAATAATATTTTTTTAAATATCAACTAAAGTATAATTAAAATCAATTAATCGATACCCAGCACGGGCGAGGAGTGATTCCTACGCCCGTAATATACGTTAGGAGTAAAAAAAAAGCATGGGAAAAAAAGATTATTATAAAGTTTTAGGAGTATCGAAATCATCAGAAGATAGAGATATAAAAAAAGCTTATAGACGTTTAGCAATGAAATATCATCCTGATCGAAATCAAGGTAATAAAATTGCTGAAAAAAAATTTAAAGAAATTAAAGAAGCTTATGAAGTTCTTTCTAATAATCAAAAAAGAACTGCTTATGATCAATATGGACATGCTGCATTTGAACAAGGTAATTCTGGAAGTGGTTTTCATGGAAATTTTAATACTTCTGCCGATTTTAGTGATATCTTTGGAGATGTTTTTGGAGATATTTTTGGAAATAGTAAAAAAGAAAGATCTTCTAAAGGTAAGGATTTAGAATATCAAATAGAACTAACATTAGAAGAAGCTGTACGAGGGACTGTAAAAAAAGTAAGAATTCCTTCTTTACAACATTGTTCATCATGTTATGGAACTGGTTCTAAAAACGGTCTTAAACCTAAAAAATGTTCAAGTTGTAACGGTCAAGGGAAAATACAAATGAGAAAGGGATTTTTTACAGTTCAACAAACTTGTCCTGTTTGTTACGGAAAAGGCGATATAATTAAAGTTCCTTGTAACATCTGCAGAGGGGAAGGAAAAATAGAAAAATATAAAAATTTATCTATTAAAATTCCTGCAGGGGTAGATAATAATGATCGAATTCGTTTAAACAACGAAGGTAGGCCTGGAAATTATGGAGCTCCAAATGGAGATTTGTACGTTGAAATAATAGTTAAAAACCATCCTATCTTTCAACGAAAAGAGAATGATCTATATTGTGAAGTTCCTATAAATTTTTCGATGGCAGCATTAGGAGGAGAAATTGAAGTACCCATATTAGACGGAAAAATAAAATTAAAGATTCCGTCTGAAACACAATCAGGAAAATTATTTAGAATGAGAGGAAAAGGTGTAAAATCTATTAGAACCAGATATCAAGGAGATTTATTATGTCGAGTAATAGTAGAAACACCTATTAATTTAAACGAAAAACAAAAATATCTGCTATATCAATTAGGAAAAAGTTTTGATAATTGTAAAAAAAAAAAAAATAGTCCGAAATCAAAAAGATTTTTTGATGGAGTAAAAAAATTTTTTGATGAATTAACGAGATAATTTTTTATTATATTAATAGTATTGTTTTCCAATTATTTTTTAAAATGGAAACAATACTATTCTTTTTTTTCAAAGAAAAATTAATAAACTAGAATCAATGATTCTATTAAAATATTTATTTTAATTTATTTAAAACTTTTGTTTCTCCAAAAATTTTTTTAATTTTGTTATTTATTCTTGATTTTAATCTAGCAGCTTTATTTTTATGAATTAATCCTTTTTTCGAATACTTATCTACTATAGATTGCATTTTTCTAAAAGAAAATATAATCTTTTCCTTTTTTTTAGAAAAAATAGCAATACGAACTTTTTTTATAAATGTTCTAATCATAGAACGCTTACTCATATTTAAAAGTCTTCTTTTTTTAGAAACTATAGCATCTTTTTTAGAAGATTTAAGATTAGCCAATTTCAACTACTCCACTTTTATATTTTATATATTATTATCTCATTATTACACAATCAATATTATTTGCATTTATATTTTTATAATAATTTTATAAATATTTAAATTAGATTAAAAGTATTCATTAAACAATATTTTTTTATTTTCTAAATATTTTTTACTTAAAAAAAACATTCTTTTTATTTAAATTATTTAAATTTATAAAAATAATTTTTATCAATGTTTTTAGAATTTTGAAAAAAGAAATAACTTTTTATTTAATAATAGATTATACTGAACAAGTTATTTAAAAAAAAATTAATTTTAAATAAAATATTTACATTTATTTAATGAAAAAAAATCTATACTTTCAATACAAAAATTAAAGTCAAAAAAATTAATTTCAGATGACTTTTTGTTTGTAAACAAACTAACTTTTGTCTAAGTTTTTAGAGGTTTTCGATGAATGACTATAAATCTACTTTAAATTTACCTAAAACCGACTTTTCAATGAAAGGAGATTTATTTAAAAAAGAACCTTTGATATTAGAAAAATGGAATACAGATGATTTATATAATCATATTCGTTTATCTAGAAAAGGGAAAAAAAAATTTTTTATTCAAGACGGACCTCCTTATGCTAATGGAAATATTCATCTAGGTCATGCTTTAAATAAAATTTTAAAAGATATTATCATAAAATCAAAAATAATGTCAGGATTTGATGTTCCTTTTATACCATCTTGGGATTGTCATGGATTACCTATCGAACATGAAGTTGAAAAAAAAATAGGAAAATTAAAAAAAGACATTCCTAAAAAAAAATTTAGATCATTATGTAGATCCTATGCTTTACAACAAGTAGAAAACCAAAAGAAAGATTTTATAAAATTAGGTGTTCTAGGAGATTGGAAAAATTCTTTTTTAACTATGAACCCTAAATCAGAAGGAAATATTATAAAACAGCTTTCAAAACTAATAAAAAATAATCATTTATACCGAGGTTTTAAACCAGTTCATTGGTGCTTTGAATGTCAATCATCTTTATCAGATGCAGAAATTGAACATCAAGAAAAAAAATCTGATTCAGCTATAGTGCTATTTAAAGCAATTGATACTGATATCCTCAAAAAGATTTTTAAAATAAATATTAATTTAAATAATTATTCTATTTATCTTCCAATTTGGACTACTACTATCTGGAGTCTACCTTCCAATAAAGCAATAGCTGTACATCCTGATTTTGAATATCAACTTATTCAAATTAAAAACAATTTTTTAATTTTAGAAAAAAAATTAACAAAAAAAACAATGGAAAAAATAGGTGTTTTAAACTGGAATCCTATAACTAGTTTTACTGGAAAAAAATTAGAAAAATTATATTTCTTACATCCTTTTTTAGAAATTACAACACCCGTAATTTTATCAAAACATGTTACTTCAAAAATAGGAACTGGAGCTATTCACATTGCCCCTGATCATGGACCTGAAGACTACGATATATGTAAAAAATATAAAATTAAAATATCTAATAATATAGATAAAAATGGAATTTTTTTATCCGGAACACATAAATTACTAACTAATATACATATATATAAAAGTATTGATATTATTATCAAGTTATTAAAAAAAAATAATAATTTATTGCATTTAGAAAAAATAAGACATAATTATCCTCATTGTTGGAGACACAAATCTGCAGTAATTTTCCGAACTACTCCTCAATGGTTCATTGGATTAGATAAAAATAATTTAAGAAATACTGCTTTAAAATTTGTTAAAGATATAAAATGGATTCCAAATTGGGGAAAAAAAAGAATGGAATCGATGTTATTAACTCGTCCTGATTGGTGTATTTCTAGACAAAGAACATGGGGAGTACCAATACCTTTTTTTATTCATAAAAAAACAAAAGAATTACATCCATCAACCGAATTTATATTAAAAAAAATATCTAAAAAAGTATCAAATTCAGGAATAGAAATATGGTGGGACCTAAATTTAAAAGAAATTGTTAAAGAAAATTCTGATATGTATTATAAAAGTACAGATATATTAGACGTTTGGTTTGAATCAGGATCCATGAAAATATCAGATATATATATTAATGATACTAAAAAAGAAGAAATTTCAGATATATGTTTAGAAGGTTCAGATCAATATAGAGGCTGGTTTATGTCTTCTATTTTATTATCTAGTGCTACCATAAAAAAATCTCCTTTTAAAACAATTTTTACTCATGGGTTTACTGTTGATCAACAAGGATATAAAATGTCGAAGTCAATAGGAAATACTATAAACCCAAAAAAAATTATTACAACATTGGGAGCTGATATTTTAAGATTATGGGTAGCATCTACTGATGTATCTGAAAATATTTCAATTTCTCATGAAATGTTAAAACAAACAAGTGATCATTATAGAAAAATAAGAAACACTATCCGGTTTTGTCTTTCTAACTTGTATGACTTTAACATAAAAACAGATCTACTTTCTTCTTGTAAAATGATATTACTGGATCAGTGGATTATTGAAAAAACTAAATCTACTCAAGAAAAAATAATATCTTCATATAAAGCTTATAGAATACACGACGTTTTTCAAACTATACTTTACTTTTGTTCAATATACTTAAGTTCTTTTTATTTTGACATTATCAAAGATCGATTGTATACGACTAAAAAAAATGGAATTATTAGAAAAAGTGCTCAAACTAGTTTGTATCATATTTTACATGCTATTATTCGATGGATAGCTCCTATCTTACCATTTACAGCTGATGAATCTTGGAATTATTCACCAGGAAAAAATTCAAAATATATTTTTACTAAAAATTGGTATGATCAACTATTTAATTTACCAAAAAACACTGAAATTAATAATCTCTTTTGGAAAAAAATTATTGCAATAAAAAATGAAGTTAACAAAATTTTAGAAAAATGGAAATTAAAAAAAATAATTAAAAATTCATTAGAAGTATCGGTAACTATTTACTTAGATAAAAAAAATAAAAATATTTTAAACGTATTAAACAACGAACTAAAATTTGCATTCTTAACTTCCAAAGCCAATATTGAAGAATATCACAAAGCTCCATTAGAAGCTTACTGCAGTAGCAAAATAAAAAAATTAAAAATTTATTTAAAAAAAATACAAGGAACAAAATGTCTTCGATGTTGGCATTATTTTAGTTCAGAAAATAAAATAATAGAAAAAGAAAAAATGCAAAATATTTGCAATAGATGCAAAGACAACATCTTAAAACAAGGAGAAAAAAGATTTTTTTTATAAAAATATATGATTTAAAATTCAAAAAACTTCATTTTAAAATACATAAAAAAAATAAATTTTATATTTTCAAAATATTTAAATACTAATTTAAATCAAATTAAACCATAGTAAAAATGCATAAATTAATATTTTAATTACAATTTAAAAAATAATTTTTTTAGTAAAAAATTGAAAGTTTCATTCTTCTAATTTTAATTAAAAAATATTTAAAACTTGTTTAATTTTATTAAAATTAACTATTTTCTATATATATACTACAAATTTTTTATGAAAATATTTCTAACTATATATAATAACTATTATTTAAAATTATATTTTTTCTAATTTCAAGATTAGTTAATTTAATCTCATTACTGAAAACATTAAAAAATTTAAAAAAATGTTAAATACTATGTTGTTTCAATGTTAATTAGTTCACTAATATTGCTTGCAAACTTAAAAGAGGAAAACAATTTGAAAAAAATTACAAGAATTGCAATTTTTGGTGCATTGGGAAAAATGGGTAAAATACTAATTAAAAAAATTCATAAAGATTTAAACTTTAATATCACTGTTGCTATTATAAAAAAAACAGATCCTAGAATTGGAAAAGATCTAGGAAAAATTTTAGGTATAAAAAATATAAACATTAAAACAGATTGCTGTCTAGAAAAAAAAATAAAAAATTTTGACATTTTAATCGATTTTAGTAATACGTCTGAAACGATGCGAAATCTTTTTCTTTGCAAAAAATACAAAAAAAAAATGATCATAGGTACAACAGGCTTTAATGAACAAGAAATTCAAAAAATAAAGGAAAGTTCCAAAAAAATAGCAATTATTTTTTCTGCTAATTACAGCATAGGCATCAATTTAATTTTGAATATATTAGAAAAAATTACAAAAACATTAGTTCCTCATTCTGATATTGAAATTATGGAGTTCCATCATAATAAAAAGATAGATGCTCCATCTGGAACTGCCTTAATGTTAGGAGAAAAGATTGCTAATACTATGAATTGGAAACTTAAAGATCATTCTATATATGAAAGAAATGGAAAAATTGGAAAAAGACCAATCAAAAAAATTGGTTTTTCCACTATTAGAGGGGGAGATGTTATAGGAGAACATACTATTATATTTGCTAGTAAAGGGGAGAGAGTTGAAATATCTCATAAAGCAAGCAATCGAACTTTGTTTGCTAATGGAGTTTTAAGAGCTTTAAATTGGATTTTAAGAAAAAATGATGGGTATTATAATATGGAAGATGTACTTAAGATATAAATTCAAAAATAGACAAATTTGCTAATTTTAGATAATATACCCATAAAATTGGTTTTTTTTTAAATTATAAATAGTTAATTTTAATAATTGGAGTTCCATTTGAGAAAATCAGCAACATTAGTACTAGAAGACGGAACTATATTTTTTGGAAAATCTGTAGGCGAAATTGGTTCTACAGTAGGGGAAGTGGTATTCAACACCTCTATTACTGGATATCAAGAAATACTCACAGATCCTTCTTATTCTCATCAACTAATTGTATTAACTCATCCCCATATCGGCAATGTTGGGATTAATGTAGATGATGGAGAATCAAAAAAAATTTATGCTAAAGGATTAATTGTTAAAGACGTTTCCTTGATTTCTAGTAATTATCGAAGCACTTCTACTTTTCCAGAATATTTAAAAAAAAATAACATTATTTGCATTTCTGACATAGACACTAGAAAATTAACTAGAATAATACGTACGAAAGGATCCCAAAATGGATGTATTATTTCCGGAAAAGAATACAAGAATATAAAAAAAGCAAATGATAAAATTAAAAATTTTAAAGGTTTACAAGGTGTCGATTTAGTTCAAAAAGTTTCTACTCAATTTTATTACAAATGGAAAAAAGATTTGCATCCTTTACAAGTAGAAAATAATACCATTTTTATTAATAAAAAAAAAATCTCTTTTCACGTAGTTGTTTATGACTTGGGTGTTAAAAAAAGCATGTTGAGAATGTTATTTCACAGAAATTGTTCTCTTACTGTAGTTCCTGCAAAAACTAGTTTTAAAGAGACAATGAAATTGTCTCCTGATGGAATTTTTTTATCTAATGGTCCTGGAGATCCCAGACCTTGCAAATACATTATAGGTACAATAAAAAAATTTCTAAAAATGAAAGTTCCTATGTTTGGAATTTGTCTAGGACATCAACTTTTAGCATTAGCTAGTGGAGCTAAAATAATAAAAATGAAATTTGGACACCATGGGGCTAATCATCCTGTAAAAGACATTAATTCAAACTCTGTTTTAATAACTTCTCAAAATCATGGATTCACAGTAGATCCTAAAACTATTTCTAAAAATATTGAAATAACACATAAATCCTTATTTGATAACTCTCTTCAAGGACTAAAATGGAACAAAAAACCTGTATTTAGTTTCCAAGGACATCCTGAAGCTAGTCCAGGCCCTCATGATTCTTCATCATTATTTGATTATTTTATAAAATTAATGGAAACGAATTACAAACAAAAAAATTCAGGAAAAAATAAAAATGCCCAAAAGAACTGATATCAAATCTATCTTAATTCTTGGAGCAGGTCCAATAATTATTGGACAAGCATGCGAGTTTGATTATTCTGGTGCTCAAGCATGCAAAGCTTTACGTGAAGAAGGATATAAAACCATTTTAGTTAATTCTAATCCTGCAACGATAATGACTGATCCTGATATGGCAGATATTACTTATATTGAACCAATTCATTGGAAAATTATCAAAAAAATTATAGAAAAAGAAAAACCAGATGCTTTACTACCAACCATGGGAGGACAAACAGCTCTTAACTGTGCCTTAGAACTAGAAAATAGAAAAATATTATCGGATAATAAAATCTTAATGTTAGGAGCTACTGCCGAATCAATAAAAAAAGCAGAAAATAGAAAATTATTTGAAAAATTAATAAACAAAATAGGACTAAAAACCGCGAAATCAGGAATAGCTCATACCATAGAAGATGCTTACAAGGTATCCAAAAAAATAGGATTTCCTTGTATCATTAGACCTTCTTTTACAATGGGGGGTTCCGGAGGAGGTATTGCATACAATTACGAAGAGTTTAAAGAAATTTGTGAAAAAGGATTAGATCTCTCCCCTAATCATGAACTTTTGATAGATGAATCTTTAATAGGATGGAAAGAATACGAACTAGAAGTTGTAAGAGATCAAAATGATAATTGTATTATCGTTTGTTCAATAGAAAATTTAGATCCTATGGGCATACATACAGGAGATTCGATTACAGTTGCTCCTGCTCAAACATTGACAGACAAAGAATATCAAGCAATGCGAGATGCTTCTATAAAAATTTTAAGAGAAATTGGACTGAAAACAGGTGGATCCAATGTTCAATTTGCTGTAAATCCAAAAAATGGAAAAATGATTATCGTTGAAATGAATCCTAGAGTTTCTAGATCTTCGGCGCTAGCATCCAAAGCAACAGGATTCCCGATTGCTAAAATCGCAGCCAAATTAGCTGTTGGATATACTCTTGATGAATTAAGAAATGACATCACTAGTACATCTTCTCCAGCTTCTTTTGAACCTTCCATTGATTATATAGTTACAAAAATACCTAGATTCAACTTCGAAAAATTTAAAGGTTGTAATGATAGATTGACTACTCAAATGAAATCTGTTGGAGAAGTCATGGCTATAGGAAGAACTTTTCAAGAATCTATTCAAAAAGCCATTAGAGGTTTAGAAATTAATGCTTCTGGATTTGATTCCAAATTAAAAAAAAATTCTGAAAATAATTTAAATCAAATAAAATTTGAATTAAAAAATCCAGGTTCTGATCGAATATGGCATATTGCAGATGCTTTTAGAATAGGTATGTCTGTTCATGCAGTTCATAAACTATCTCTAATTGATCCTTGGTTTTTAATACAAATAAAAGAATTAATTGAAATAGAAAAAAATCTTAAAAAAGTAAACCTTTCTAAAATTAACAAAAATTATTTAACATTTTTGAAAAAAAAGGGATTTTCAGACGAAAGAATTGCTTTCTTAACAAAATCTACAGAAAAAAATATCAGAAAAAAAAGAGAAGAATATAATTTATTTCCAGTTTATAAAAGGGTTGATACTTGTGCAGCAGAGTTTTCTACAGAAACAGCATATATGTATTCCACTTGGGAGGAAGAATGTGAAGCTAATCCCAATAATAATAATAAAAAAATTATCATATTAGGTGGAGGACCTAATAGAATAGGGCAAGGTATTGAATTTGATTACTGTTGTGTTCATGCAGCTCTATCATTACGAAATTCTGGATTCGAAATAATTATGATTAATTGTAATCCAGAAACAGTGTCCACTGACTATGACATTTCTGATCGTCTATATTTTGAACCTGTTACTTTAGAAAATGTATTAGAGATAATTAGGATAGAAAATCCATATGGAGTAATTATTCAATACGGAGGACAAACCCCTTTAAAATTAGCTAAACTTCTTCAAAAAGAAAAAGTTAATATTCTAGGTACAAGTCCTGAGAATATAGATAAGGCAGAAGATCGAAACAAATTTCAGCATATGATAAAAAAATTAGGATTAAATCAACCTAAAAATTCTACTGTTACTAATTTAAAAAATGCCTTAATTGAAGCAAAAAAAATTGGTTATCCTATTATAGCACGTCCTTCATATGTTATAGGAGGAAGTTCAATGGAAATTATATATAATTCAACTTGCTTAAAAAATTATTTTAATAATAAATTGTTTTTATTTAAAAATGTTCCTATTTTATTAGATCATTATTTAGAAGGAGCTATAGAAGTAGATGTAGATGCTGTATTTGATGGAAAAAATATCTTGATCGGTGGAATTATGGAACATATTGAACAAGCGGGGATTCATTCAGGAGATTCTGCATGTTCTTTACCTACTTATACCTTAAATAAAAAAATATTAAATAAAATTAGGTCTCAAGTAAAGAAAATATCTTTTGAATTATCAGTTTTAGGATTAATTAATATTCAATTTGCTATTAAAAATGAAAAATTATACATATTAGAAGTTAACCCTAGAGCTGCTAGAACAATACCATTTGTATCTAAAGCAATTGGTATACCATTAGCAAAAATTTCAGCACTTACTATAATTGGAAAAAATTTAATTTCTCAAGGATTTTCAAAAGAAATAATTCCTCCTTATTATTCTGTAAAAGAAGTGGTACTTCCTTTCAATAAATTTGACAAAATTAATCCATTATTAGGTCCTGAAATGAGATCAACAGGAGAAGTTATGGGTATAGGAAAAAATTTTTCTATTGCTTTTTCAAAAGCTTTATTAGGTGCTCAAATAAGTATCAAATTACCAGGAAGAGCTTTACTTTCAGTAAAAGAAAAAAACATAACAAGCATAATTAATTTAGCAATAAAATTAAAAAAAATAGGATTTAAATTAGATTCTACACAAGAAACATTCAAAATTTTAAAAAGAGCAGGAATTTATTCGAGATTTGTTAATAATTTAAAAGAAGGAAGACCTAATATACAAGATAGGTTAAAAAATAAAGAATATTCATACATAATTAACGTTTCAAATTCCTATGAAGAAATCGAAGAATCTAAATTAATATGCTCTAACGCTTTAGAGTACAAAGTACATTATGATTCTACTTTAAATGGAGCATACGCAACAATTATGGCTTTAAATAATAATCCAACAAAAAATGTTTTTTCTTTACAAGAATTACACAAGAAAATAAAATATGACTTTTAGTTTAATTGTTGCTGTTAGCAACAACTTGGTTATTGGTTTTAATGGAAAAATACCTTGGTACTTACCTGAAGATTTACTTTGGTTCAAAAAAAATACTATCCATAAATTTATTGTAATGGGTCGAAAGACCTGGGAATCAATTAATTGTAAACCTTTATCTTTTCGAAAAAATATAATCATTAGTAGTAATCCAATTACTACTAAGGGAATTATTTCTCTTTCATCAATAGACGAACTGTTAAAATTTGAAGTAAAAAATAAAAAAAGTGAAATAATGATTATCGGTGGAACTAGCATATACTTTCAAATGTTTCCTTATATTAAAAAAATTTATATTACAAACATTAACATTAATGTTGAAGGCGATGCATATTTTCCAATTTTTTTGAAAAAAAATACTTGGAGAATCATTTTTCAGAAAGAAAGTTATTTTTTATCTAACTTAAAAAAAATTGAATTTTGTTTCAATATATTAGTTCGAAAAAATCATAGATATTAATACTGAACAAATTTTTTTTGATCTTCTAATCGAATCATGGTTAATCCTCTTCCCCAACAACAACCAGTATCTAACGGAACTACCCAATTTGGCGTTTGAGTTCCAACTAAAGTCGACCAATGTCCGAAAAAAACTTTATATTTTTTACTAATAGATAAATTTTTTATTTCATACCAAGGTTTGATTTCTTTTTTTACCAAAGATGGATTTTCCTTACAATTTAATTCTAAACTTCCATCTGGAAAACAATATCGCATTCTTGTCAAAACATTAACAGAAAATCGAAAACGAAAAGTTCCTACTAGTTCTTTCTTCCAAAAGTTTGGATAATCTCCTCTAATAGAATTCAAAATATTAAAATAATTTTTCTTTTTTAACATTAATTCACATTCTTTAGCACATTTTTTTGCTGTTTTAATATTCCATTGAGGAGAAATTCCAGCATGAGAAAGTAATATTTTTCTTTTTTCATCTATTCTTAATAATGGTTGTTTCCTTAGCCAATTAATTAGATGATCAGCATCTTTTGATTTTAATAGTTCGGTTAGATTATCTTTTTTACTATTTTTTCTTAATCCAGCATGTATTAATAATAAGTTCAAATCATGATTTCCTAAAACTACTTTTGCAGATTTTCCTAAAGAAAAAACATACTGAAGTACATCTAATGAATCAGGACCTTTTGAAACTAAATCTCCACTTAACCAAAGTTCGTCTTGATTTGAATCAAATTTAACTTTCTGCAACAATGATCTTAATTCTTTATAACAACCATGAACATCTCCTACAAAATAAGTACTCATCTATTTTTCCTAAATAATTTAAAATATAATTAATAAAAATATTTTTGATAAATATCAAATATATTTTAAAACTAAATGCAAAAAAAAATTTATTTCGGAATTAAAAAATTTTTTTTAACTAAATCTTCGGTTAAACAACAATATTCTGATATTGATATATTTTCAGCTCTTAGTAAAGGATTAATGCCTAAATTACGTAATTTTTTTTCAGAAAATAATTCTGATAAACTGTTTCGTAACATTTTTCTTTTTTTAGAAAATGCCATATTAGTAATATATGATAACAATTTAATATTGCTTACATAGTAAGGAGGAAAAAAATGAGGTTCTAATCGAATAAAGGAAGAGTTAACTTTAGGAATTGGAAAAAAACATTCTTTTGGAACATCTATTAATGATGTAACTTTAAAAAAATACTGAACTATTACACTTAATTTCCCGTAATTTTTAGTATTAGGATTAGCCTTAATTCGATTAGCTACTTCTTTTTGAAACATAAAATGCATATCTTTTATAATACGATGAAATTTTAATAATTTTAACATTAAAAAAACTGAAATGTTATAAGGTAAATTACCAAAAATTCGTATTGGAACTTTTTTCTTTTCATAAAATTTTTGCATGTCAAACCTTATAACATTTTCAGAAAAAACAGTTAACTTTTCTGAAGAAACTTTTTCTTTTAGTTTTTTTGATAAACTGTTATCAATTTCTATAGCATAAAGTTTATTTATAAGATCGAGTATAGGAAAAGTTAAAGATCCTAATCCAGGTCCAATTTCTAAAAACACTTCATCTAATTTTGGATCAATTTTTCTAATAATTAAATCAATAATATTTTTATTAATTAAAAAATTCTGTCCTAATTTTTTTGAAGGTTTAAATTTATGAATTTTTTTTTTCATATAATATAACTTATTTTAAATTTAAAAAAATATCGATAATAAAACTTTTAAAAAATGCAACCGTCTCAAAAAATTTGATTTTTATCAAATAATAGAAAATATAAATTTTATTTTTTTTGATAAAGTATAAAATATATAAAACATAAATTAATATAAATGAAATGAGAATTTATGGAATCATGGTTAAAATTATTACTGTTGCAATCTTTAGCTTATTCTTTTATCATTATAGTTATAATTTCTTTTTTGGAATCATTGGCAATCGTTGGTTTATTTTTGCCAGGTATCGTCTTTATGTCCATGATAGGAACTTTAATAGGTAACCAAACATTAAACTTTTATTCGGCATGGATTGCCAGTACAATAGGTTGTTTAATAGGAGATTGGTTATCTTATTTTTTAGGTTTAAAATTTAAACGATGCTTTCATTTATTTAAAAACATAAAGAAATATAAATTGATTTTATTAAAAATTAAAAATACCGTACAAAATCATAGCTTAGCTACTATACTTATTGGTCGTTTTATAGGACCTACCAGAGCTCTAATTCCAATGGTTTCAGGAATGTTAAAACTACCTTTTAAAAAATTTATAATTCCTGATATAATTGGTTGTTTATTATGGCCTCCTATATATTTTTTTCCCGGGATTATAACAGGAATTGTTATAGACTCTCCAAAATATAATGAAAAAGATAACTATCTAAAATGGATAATATTAACTACTTTTTTAATTATTTCTATGGGAATATGGTTGTTATGGTTAAATAGAAATAAAAATCCTAATGAATTCTTAACTCTTTCATTATCAATTAAAAAAATAAATTATATTGGAATTACATTAATTCTTATTGGATTAATTAGTTTGATTTTACTTCAATTTCATCCAAAAGTATCATTTTTTAGACACGCAATATTAAAAATTGTTTCTATCTAAAAATTGATATTTTTTACAAAAAACATATATTCTATTTTTAAAATCAATCGGCACGGAGGGATTTGAACCCCCGACCACTGACACTCTATGACAGTATGCTACCTAGCTATGTGCTACGTGCCGAAATTTATTTCTATAAAAATTTTTTAAATATTGAAAAAAATTTATATTTTAAAGAAAAACTATTTAATTTCATCTATATAAATAAAATCTATATGTATTATTTTAGGTTTAAATGCATGATAATGAATTTCTTTTATCGAAACAATATATTTTTCATTACAAATGATTAACCTTATATTTTTTTTAAAAAATGTTGAATTAATAATAATTTTATTATCTATCTGAATATGTAAAGTTGGTTTTTTTTTTCCATAAACTATTGCTGGAAACTTATTTTTTGTTCGTAATAATCGACTTGCACTTTTCCCAATTTTATCTCGTTGTGTTGCATGAATAATTAACATTTTTAGTTCCTATTAAAAATATAAACTTTTGTACAAATATACTTACTATAATCAAAAAAATAAGATAAATTCTTATAAATTTGAAATAGATAATAACAAAGATATTTCTTTTTTCCATAAATTAGAATCAATAGTTTCTAAAATCAACGGAATATTATTAAAGTTTTCTTGATTCATAATCCAATGAAATGGAGTCATCCCTATATTTCCTTGACCTAAATTATGATGTCGATCCAAACGACTATTAAAGTCAGATTTTGAATCATTTAAATGCATTCCTTTTAAATAATTAAATCCTATTATATCTTGAAACAATTTAAATGTATTCTCGCAATCCCTTTCTGTTCTTAATTCATATCCAGATGAAAATAGATGACAAGTATCAATACAAACTCCTATTCTTGATTGATCATCAACCTTTTGTATAATGTTAAACAATTGTTCAAAACAATACCCTACGCTAGTACCTTGTCCTGCTGTATTTTCTATTATTGCACTTACTCCTTTTACTTTTTCTAACGCTATGTTAATAGAATCCGCTATAACTTGAGCAGACTTTTTTTTGTTAAACTCTTTTAAAAAGTTACCAGGATGAAAATTTAAGTATAATAATCCTAATTGTTGGCAACGATACAACTCATCAATAAATGCTTTTCTAGATTTTTGTAATAATTCTTTTTCAGGATGACATAAATTTATTAAATAACTACTATGTGGTAGTATTTGAAAGTTATTAAAATTACATTCTTTACAAGCTAATTTAAAATCTAATATCTGTTCTTTAGTTAATGGTTTAGCAATCCATCTTCTTTGATTTTTAGTAAAAAATGAAAAAGCAGTCGCTCCTAACTTATAAGCTCGAAAAACTGCTTTTTTTAATCCACCTGAAGCACTTACATGAACTCCAACATATTTCATATTTTAAATTTAATCCAAAAATTACTAATTTTATTTATATGTGTATAATACTATATATTAAAAAATAGTATATTTTTTATTTTTTAATTTTTTAAATCAAGATTTAAAAAATTAATGGTTAGATTTTACTAAAAATTAATTCTAGCAATCGTTCATGCCTATAATATAGAGAACATTTTTTAATACTCGTTTAAAAATATTAATAATAAAATTGTTTATATCAAATTTTTTATTCTATTTGTTATAAATATTCAAATAAACTTAATAAGAAAAAATATGGAAAAAAAAAATTTTTTAACTATTTACGATATTATTTGCAAATTACAAAAATTTTGGAAAAAACAAGATTGTTGTATAATTCAACCTTTAGATTTGCCAATTGGAGCTGGAACATTTCATCATAAAACATTTTTTACTACTATAAATTCTACTCCTTCAAAATTTGGATATGTTCAAGCATCTAGAAGACCATATGATGGAAGATATGGAGAAAATGATAATCGATTACAACATTATTATCAATTTCAGATCATAATTAAACCCGTTCCTTTTAACATTCAAGAATTATATTTAGAATCACTAAAATATATTTCAATTGATCCAACAAAAAATGATATCCGTTTTGTTGAAGATGATTGGAAAAATACCACTTTAGGAGCTTGGGGAATAGGATGGGAAGTATGGTTAAACGGGATGGAGATAACTCAATTTACTTATTTCCAACAAGTTGGAGGTATAGATTGCTTTCCTATAACCATTGAAATTACATACGGGCTGGAAAGAATTTCTATGCACATACAAAATATTAAAAATGTTTATGAATTAATTTGGAGTAAAAATAAAACAAAAGAAATCACTTATAAAGATTTATTTATTCAAAATGAAATAGAGCAATCTGCTTATAACTTTCAATATTCTAATACTCAGTTACTATTAAATCTTTTTGAGAGTCATTTATCAGAGTCCAAAAGACTATTATCTCTTAAACCTAATCTATTGATACCATCTTATGAACATGCCTTATATGCTATACATAATTTTAATCTATTAGATGCTAAAAAAACTATGTCTTCTTCAGAAAGACAAAAAAAAATTCTTTATATACAAACATTAACAAAAGAAATAGCTATTAGATATAAAAAATCACTATAACTTTTATTTGGAAAATTTATGAAAAAAATATTTTTATTTGAATTAGGAACTGAACAACTACCTGCTAAAACATTGAAATCTCTTTCAAAATCTTTTTTTAATAATTTTGAAAAATTACTAAATATTTACAATGTAAAATATAAAAAAATATTTTGGTTTGCTACATCAAGAAGATTAGCTATCAAGATATATTTAACCAATAAAAAAAAATGTTCGTCCTCTTTCAAAGAAAAAAAAATAAACGAAACACTAAAAAAAAATTTAAAAAATCAAACAAAATCTAAAAAAGATATTGATCTTATCTCTAAAATTATTAGTTTTTCTTTTAAAAAAATTGATTCTTCTAAATTAATGATATGGGAAGACAAAAAATATAAATTTTATAGACCCGTTAGATATATTTTAGCTCTATTAAATTCAAAAATTGTTGACCTAAAATTATTTAATATTTGTTCTAATCGAGTAACAGAGGGTCATTTTTTAATGGAAAAGAAAAAAATTACTCTTAATCACGCTGCTGATTATCCTATTATATTAAAGAATATTGGTAAAGTACTTCCTAATTATGAAGAAAGAAAACAAATAATATATAAAAAAATGTTAAAAAAAATAAAAAAAATAAATGGAGTTCTAAATATTGACAAAAGTTTGTTAGAAGAAATTACATCGTCGGTTGAATGGCCTAATGTATTAATTGGAAAATTTAAAAAAAAATTTCTAAAAATTCCATTAGAAATATTAAAACATGTTATACAAAATATTCAAAAATGTTTTCTACTATACGAAAAATCAAAAAAATTAAAAAATTATTTTCTAATTATTAGTGATATTTTAACAAAAAAATACGAAAAAATTATTATAGGTAATGAAATAGTTATACATTCTAGACTATCAGACATTAATTTCTTTTTAAAAAAAGATCGATTAAAAAATTTAGAAAGTTACCTTCCTAATTTAAAAAATGTAATTTTTCAAGAAAAATTAGGAACTTTATTCGACAAAACTATTCGATTAAAAAAACTATCTACTTGGATTTGTAAATTTACCGGAGCAAATGAACAAGAATCAAATCGAGCTGCTGAATTATCAAAATGTGATCTTGTTACCAATATGGTTTTTGAATTTCCAGAATTACAAGGTATTATAGGTAGTTACTATGCTTTCTGTGATAAAGAATCTATCTCTGTAATAAATGCAATCAAAAATCAATATTGTTTTTTCAAAAAAAGCAAGGAAATTCCCTCTGATCTCGTTTGTTGTACTTTACTAATAGCAGATAAAATTGACACTATCTCAAGTATGTTTTTAATCAACAAAATTCCTTCAGGAGAAAAGGATCCTTTTTCTTTAAGAAGAGCTGCTTTAAGCATTATTAAAATAATCATAAATAATCAAATCTATATTGATTTAATTCAATTAATAAAAAAATCGATTAAATTAACTACTTTAAATTACAAAAAAGAATTAGTATTTCAGATAAAAAATTTTTTTTTAATACGGTTATATAATTTTTACAAAGAAAAAGGATATCCTATAAAGATAATCAAATCTGTTTTAGATTTAGAATCAAATGAATTAACAGAAATTAATAACAAAATTATAGAGCTATTCTCTTTAAAAGAAAAATTAAAATTACTAATTACAATTTTTAAAAGAATTCAAAACATATTAAAAAAAAATAATAAAAAAATAAATTATTTTGTAAATGAAAAACTTCTAATTCATGAAAGTGAAATAAAACTATTTTTTGAACTGAAAAAATACAAAATCACAATAAAAAAACTTTTATCTAAAAAAAAATATAAAGAATCATTATTAAAAATTATTAATTTAATAAAATTTATAGAAAATTTTTTTGAACAAACAATTGTTTATGACAAAAATGATGATATTTGCTTAAATCGTTTGTCATTGTTAAATGAAGTAAAAAAAATATTCTTAAAGATAACAAATTTTGCATTGTTAATTTAAATCAAATGAAATTTAACTAAATATTTTCTATTAAAAAAAATTATGATAACAAACATTAAAATAAAAAATCTATAAAAATGAAATATTAATTCCAAGTATTAGATATATCTATCCAAGATATACATGATCATATTTATTTAATGATAAATAAAAATTTATTTTTATTAACAACTAAAAAACTAAAAACTGATTGTTGATATATTTATATCTATACAATTAGTTTTTTAAACAATTATGTTTATAATCTTGAATAAATTTTTTTAATTTATTTTTTTTAATCGAATTCCTTAAATCATTCATAAGAACACTATAGTAATAAATATTATGTATGGTATTTAATCTAATTCCTAACGTTTCACGACATTTATCTAAATGATGTAAATATGCTCTACTATAATTTGTACAAGTATAACATTTACATTCAGAATCTAAACTTAAAAGATCATATTTATATTTTGAATTTCTAATTCTGATTATTCCTTTTTTAGTAAATAAAAATCCATTTCTAGCATTTCTAGTAGGTATAACACAATCAAACATATCAATTCCTTTACTTACAGATTCCATAATATCTATTGGTTTTCCTACACCCATCAAATATCTTGGTTTTTCTGTAGGTAATTGAAGAGAAATTTCTTCTATTAATGAATACATATTTTTTTTAGGTTCTCCTACAGAAAATCCTCCCAAAGCATATCCATCAAATCCAATTTTTAACATTTCATTGATTGAAAAATTTCTTAAATCTTGAAATACTCCTCCTTGAATTATTCCAAATAACGAATTTCTATTTTCTTTTCTATTAAATTGATTTTTACTTCTTTTTGCCCATCTTATAGATCGTTCAACAGAATTTTTTATTCTATTCCAACTATTAGAATACGAAATACATTCATCAAAACACATTACAATATCTGACCTTAAAAAACACTGAATATCAATTGATTTTTCAGGAGTTAAAAATAATAAATTTCCATTTTCTGGATTTTTAAAATGAACTCCCTCATCTGAAACCTTACAAAAATTAGATAAACTAAAAATTTGATATCCTCCTGAATCAGTTAGTATTTTTCCTTTCCAATTCATAAAATTATGTAGATTTCCAAAAGAAGTTATAACTTTTTCTCCAGGACGAAAATATAAGTGAAAAGCATTTCCTAATATTAATTTTATTCCAATTTCTCGTAATTCTTCTGAAGAAACGCCTTTTATGGTACCATACGTACCTACAGGCATAAAAACTGGTGTTTCTATGACCATATTTCCGAAACTTAAAGTTCCATATCTAGATAAACCATCTTTGTTTAAAATATTAAATTTCAAATTTTCACCTTTTAATTTTTAAAAATTTTTCTTTTATTTAAACAAAAAAACATTTTTTTTTTCATTTCTTTTTTTATTTGTAATAAACATTGAATCTCCATAGCTCAAAAATCTATAATTTTTTTTAATTGCTTCTTTATAAACATTAATCGTATTTTTACAACCTAAAAAAGAAGCAACTAATAATATTAAAGTAGAATTAGGAAAATGAAAATTTGTTATTAATCCATCTGCTATAGTATGGTTATAACCAGGATATATAAAAATATTTGTTTTTTTGAAAGAAGAAGAATCATTCTTCTTTTTACTTTGAATTGATTCAAGTGCTCTTAGTGTACTTGTTCCTACGGCTATAACTCGATTTCCTCTTTTTTTACATTCTAATATTTCTTTTAAAACTTTTGAATTTACACGAAAATGTTCAGAATGCATAATATGACTTTTCAAATTATTATTTTTAATAGGTTGAAATGTACCTAAACCAATATGTAAAGTAATAAAAGCAAATTGAACTTTTCTTTTTTTTAATTTTTTTAATAAATCATTATCAAAATGCAATCCAGCAGTTGGAGCTGCTACAGATCCTAAATGATTCGCATAAACTGTCTGATAAGACACGTGATCTTGAATATTATCTTTTCGATGAATATAAGGTGGTAAAGGCATGTGTCCTAGACGATATAAAAAATTCATTATCTTTTCGACATTATGAAATTTTATTTCAAAAAATTTTTTCTTTATTGATATTATTGAACAAGAAAAATTTTTTTTTTCTCCTAAAATAAATATATCTCCTACTTTACAGGAATTAGAAGATTTTATTTTTGCAACTACTTTATTGTTAGTTATTATCTTTATAATAAAAATTTCTATTTTTCCACCTGTTTTTTTTTTAATTCCAAAAATTCTAGCTGGAATAACTTTAGTATCATTAAAAACTAATAGATCATTAGGATTAAAATGATCAACGATATTCTTAAAAAAAGCATGCTTAATATTGCCATCTTTTCCATCAACTATTAATAATCGACTTTCACTTCTTGACTCAAGAGGATAATAAGGAATAAGATGCTTAGGTAAAAAAAAATCAAAATCAGAAAAGCAATACATATGTATTTTTCATAAAGTTTTACATTAATTTTCTCCTAACTTTATCATATTTTTTTAAAATGTATAAATATTAAATCTAATTTAAATAAATTAAACCCTAATAATAAAAGTTATTCGTTTCTTAGTATAATATTAAATTTTTTTCTTAATTGAGAGATACATTTTTCTACTAATTGTAATATTTCAGACTCTTCTAATGTTTTATATTGATTTTGAAAAAATAAACTAATTGAGATACCTTTTGTTCCCTTCAAAAATTTTTTGTCAGTATACATATCAATTAAGGAAACTTTCTTAATATTTCCTGGAGATACGGACTCACATTCTTTAATAATATCAATAGATAAAACTTTATTAGAAACTAAAAAAGATATATCTTTCTTACTACCAGGAAAAATAGAAATATCTTTAACTGAAAAATTATTAAATGGAAATAATTTTTCCATAGATATTTCAAATAAAAAAACAGATTCTTTTAAATTAAATTTTTTTATTAAGATAGGATCTAATGTTCCAATTTTTCCAATCGATTGATTATTAAGCAATATTTCTGCACTTTGATGAGAATGTAATCCGAAAAAAACTTTAGGAGAAAAAAAAATATTTGAATGATGTCTTGTTAAAGACAACATAGTTTCCACATCATCTTTTAAATCAAAAAAATTAAATTTTCTATCTTTTATATTCCAATGCTTTTCAGTTAATTTTCCACTAATTACTCCTGCAATAAATAATTCTTGATTCACTTCATATTTCTTTTTTTCTTCAAGAGAAAAACATAAACCAATCTCAAATAAACGAATTGAAGTTTCTTGTCTACTTTGATTATAAGATATGTTATTTAACAAACCAACAAGCAAAGTTGATCTCATAGAAGACATTTCTATTGAAATAGGATTTAATAATGAAATTAATTCCTTATCTTTAAAAAAAATTTTTTGTTGGGAAGGATTAACAAAAGAATAATTAATTACTTCGTTATATCCTTTATAAAAAAACATACTTTTTATTTCTTTTAAAGAAGAAGTTATTTTATTTTTTTTACCAATAATAACTTTTGACTTTATAGGAATTGATTTAATTTTATCGCATCCAACAACACGAATAACTTCAGAAATAATATCTTCTTCTAAAGAAATATCATTTCGCCATGTAGGAATAGTTATTTCCCAAATATTTTTTTTACATTTAATTATTTCAAATCCTAAAAGAACTAAAATTTTTTCTATTCTGAAAATGTCTATTTCATATCCAAGAATTTTTTTAATTTTTTTAAAATTAAAAAGAATTTTTTTTCTTTTGAAATAATTTGAAAATGTTTTTTTATTTAAAATAGGTCCAGGCAAACCCCCACAGATATTTAATATCAATTCAGTAGCATACTCCAAAACATAATTTTGAAAACTAAAATCCATACCTCTTTTATAAGTTTCCAACATTTTGAAAGAAACCCATTTTTGATTTGAAAAATTTTTTGCATATGATGGGGTTAAAAAAACACTACATAATAAAATGTTTTTTGAAGAAAAAGAAATTCTTCCATTCTTCAAATTTAATCCTAAAGGTATAAAAATTATTTTTGAATTTTTACATGTTCCTACAATTATTTTTTCATCTAAAAAAAATGATTCGCCATTTTCTAATTTAACTAATTCATTTTTTTTAGAATATCGAAAGATTAAATTGGAATTATTATAATTCCAATTAAATACATGTAACGGTTGATTAAATTCAATTAAAACATAATTAATAATATTATTTATTACATTTTCTTCTAAAGAAACTTGACAAAATCTTAATCTTTCCTTTATCCAAAAAGGAGTATCTACTTGTAAATCAATATTTTTAATTATTCTTCCTACGTATTTAGGAAATTCTTTATGTGTTAATATTTTAACTTTCCCTACATCTTTTATTTTAGGAATTACTTTTTTTTTTTCAAATTTAGCAAAACTTAAACCATTTAAAACAGACATTTCTCTTGCTATGCCTATTATTCCTAATATATCAGAACGATTAGAAGGTAAATTAACTACTATTGTAGTATCATTTGGATAAAAATATTCTTTTACTGTTCTTCCGATTAAAGCAAATGATGGCAATTCAATTACATTGTTTATTTGATTATCTATCATACCTAATTCTTGAAAAGAACATAAGATTCCTTCAGATAATTCTCCTAATATTACTTTAGAAAAAACTTTTTTATCTTTTAAAATTACACTAGATTTAGTAGCTACAGCAACTTTTATTCCCACTCTACAATTCTTAGCATTACTAATAATTTGAATTATTCTTTTTTTTTCAATTTTAACCTTAATAACTTTTAAAGTTTTAGATTTTGGATGTAAATGATAAGAAATAATTTTACCAACAATTATTTTTTTAAATTTATTTAATTCATCCGTCAATATTTCACTTTCTAATCCTGCTTGAGTCATTTGACTACAAATTTTTTTACTGCTAATTGACAAATTAGCTCTTTCTAATAACCATTTTTTACTAAATTTCATTAAAAATATCACCTAATTTTTCATTTAAATTGTCTTAAAAAACGTAGATTATTTTCAAAAAATAAACGAATATCACTAATATTATTACGTAACATCGCTAATCTTTCAACCCCTATTCCAAATGCACATCCTTGATAATCATTTAAATCAACATCTATTTTATTTAAAATTGAAGGATGAACCATACCGCATCCTAATATTTCTATCCAATTTTTTTTTTCTTCTAAAACATCTACTTCCATAGAAGGAACTGTGAAGGGGAAAAAAGAATTTCTAAAACGTTTAACAACTTTATTTTCAAAAAAATAGTCAATAAATTCATTCATCATCCATTTTAAATTAGAAAAATTTATTTTTTTTTCAATAACTAATCCCTCAATTTGATGAAACATTGGAGTATGTTTAGAATCATAATCATTTCTGTACACTTTTCCTGAAACTAATATTTTAATAGGTAACTTACTTTTTTTTAACATCCTAACTTGCATACTGGACATCTGAGTTCGCAATAAATAATTTTTATTAATCCAAAAAGTATCTTGAGATGTTCTAGCAGGATGATCTTGAAAAATATTAAGAGCATCAAAATTATAATATTGGTTTTCTATTTCAAAATTTTCTGTAACTATATTAAATCCAATTTTAGAAAAATACTCCTCTATATCAGATATAGTTTTACTAATTGGATGAATTGAACCTATGTTAAATCGTTTACATGGTAAGGTAACATCAATTTTTTCTAAATTAATTTTTCTTTGTAAATTCATTTTAATTATTTCTTTTTTTTTAGTATTTATTAAAAATTGAATTTCCTTTTTAATTGAATTTACACTCATACTTAATTTTTTTCTTTCCGACAAACACAATGAAGATATCTTTTTAAAAATGTTAGTAAAAACTCCTTTTTTCCCAAGGAACATTAACTTAATTCTTTCTAACTCTTTTATATCTTTCATTTTTACAATTTTACTTTTAAATAATTTAGCTTTCTTTAAACTAAATGTAATTTCATCATATATAATCAACTTCATTACCTTTGTTATTTTTTATCTATTTTTTAAAAAAATAAAAATAACAAGAGGGAATATCTCATTCCCTCTATTTATTTTTTATTTAGTTATATAAATTATTTTTTACATAAATTTTTTTGTAAAGCAACTTGTGATTGTTTTACTAATAAATCGAAAGAAATTTTATCGGTGATTGCAATATCTGATAAAACTTTCCGATTAATGTCAATTGACATTTTTTTTAAACCAAATATAAAAGTACTATACGAAATCTTATGAAGTCGAACAGCAGCATTAATTCTTATAATCCAAAGTTGACGAAATTGACGTTTTTTTTGACGCCTATCACGATACGCATATTGACCAGCCTTAATTACAGCCTGATTTGCTGATCTATACGTTCTGGATCTAGCACCATAATATCCTTTTGCTTTTTTTAAAACTTTTTTATGACGAGCTCGAGCAACCTTTCCTCGTTTTATGCGAGCCATTTTTTAAACTCCCTACATGCTCGATGAAACATGATTGTATTAAAATTTTAGTTTATGATATTATGAATAAGGTAAAAAAGATACGATTCGATTTATATCACTTTTGGAAACCATAACCTTTGAACGTAAATGACGTTTTCTATTAGTTGTTTTTTTTGTTAAAAGATGTCTTAAGTTTGCTTGTTTACGTTTAAATTGACCTGATTCAGTTTTTTTAAATCGTTTAGCTGCACTCTTTAAAGTTTTAATTTTTGGCATTAAAATAATTGTTCTCTATTAATAAAAGTTATATTTTTGAAAATGATTATCAGTTTATTTATTTTTTTTAGGCGATAAAATCATTACCATTTGACGACCTTCAATTTTTCGAGGAAAATATTCCATTATAGAAACGTGAAACAAATCGTTTTTAATTCTTTTTAACATATCAATTCCTATATCTTGATGTGCCATTTCTCTTCCTCTAAAACGTAATGTAATTTTAACTTTATCTCCATTTTTTAAAAATCGTATTAATTTTTTTAATTTTACTTGATAATCTCCAATTTCTGTACTTGGACGAAATTTTATCTCTTTAATTTGAATAATTTTTTGTTTTTTTCTTTGCTCTTTAAGCAATTTAGTTTTTTCATACAAAAACTTTCCGTAATTCATCATTTTACATACTGGTGGAATTGCATTAGGACTTATTTCAACTAAGTCTACTCCTAAAATTTCAGCTTTTTTTAGAGCATCTTTTAAAGATAATATACCTATTTGATCACCTTTAACATTCATTAAACGAACTTCCGATGCTCGAATTTCTTTATTAATTCGATTCATTCTAGATGATTGAATTCTTTTTCCGACTTTAATACTTTATTCCTCCAATTGAAAAAAACTACGATTATAAATTTCTTTTTTTATTTTTTCTATAAAAAATTTGTAATTAAGATTATTTATATTTTTTCCAGTTCTAGTTCTAATCGAAACTGTGTTATTAGCAACTTCTTTATCTCCACAAATCAATATGTACGGAACACATTTCGAAGTATAATATCTAATTTTAAAACTAATAGATTCATTTCGTAAGTCTGCTTTTACACGAATTCCTAATTCTAACATTCTTTTAGATAGTTGCGTTACATAATTAGTATGAATTTTATTAACATTAATTATTGCTACTTGTATTGGGGAAATCCAAGTTGGAAACTTTCCTTTATATTCTTCAATTAATATTCCAATAAATCTTTCCATAGAACCTAAAATAGCTCTATGAATCATTACTACTGGTTTTTTTTCATTGTTTTCATCTATATATAAAGCTTGTAATCTTTCAGGTAGATAAAAATCAAGTTGAATAGTTCCACATTGCCAAATTCTTTTTAAATTGTCAAAAAAAGAAAATTCTATTTTTGGACCGTAAAAAGCTCCTTCTCCAACCTGAAGTTGAAATTTTATATTATTTTCTTTTAATGCTGCCGACAAATTTAACTCAGCTTGATCCCACATAAAATCAGTTCCAATTCTTTTTTTAGGCCGAGTAGACAATTTAACTTGAATGTTTTTAAATCCAAATAAATGATATACTTCATATATTATTTTTATACAATCATTGATTTCTGTCCGAATCTGATCAACAGTACAAAATATATGTCCATCGTCTTGTGTAAATGATCTAACTCTCATTAAACCATGTAAAGAACCAGATGTTTCGTTTCTATGACAAAGTCCAAATTCTGCCATCCTAACAGGAAGATCTTTATATGATTTTGTTCCAATATTAAATATTTGTATATGTCCAGGACAATTCATAGGTTTTATACAATAAATTTTATTTTCAGACATGGTGGTAAATATATTTTCAAAATAATTATCTAAATGTCCACTTTTTTCCCACAAAATCTTATCCATCAACAAAGGACTCTTTACTTCTTGATATTTATGACTTGTTAGTTTTGATCTAATAAATGTTTCCAATTCTCTGAAAATAATCCATCCAAAACTATGCCAAAAAACCATTCCTGGCGAATTTTTTTGAAAATGAAAGAAACCTAATTCTTTTGCAATTTTTCGATGATCTCGATCTTCTAACTCTTTAAGATAACATAAATGCATTTTTAATTCTTTTTCACTAGTCCATGCAGTACCATAAATCCGTTGTAACATTTTATTACTTTTTTTTCTTTTCCAATAAGCCCCTGAAATGTTTAATAAATTAAAAAATTGACAAAATTTAATATTCGATACTTGAGGTCCATAAAAATCAACGTTATTTTCATGATAATATAAAAAAAAATTATCTATTTTTTTAAACTTGTCATTAATTTCTTCAATTTTATAATACTCTTTATTTTTTTTATATAATTTATTTACTAAATTCCGTTCAACTTGTTTTTTTATTATTTTGTACTTTTTTTTAGATAATTCCTTCATTTTCCTTTCTATCATTTCAATATCTTGAAATGTTAAAGATCTATTAACATCAAAATCATAATAAAAACCATTTTCTGTAATACACCCAGTTGCTACTTTTGATTCAGGCCAAATTTTTTTAACTGAATACGCTAAAAGCTGCATACAAGAATATCTAATAAGATTCAAAGCTAATTTATCTTTAATTGTTATGAACCGTATTTCACTATCTTCTTTAATTATTTTTTCAATATCAACAAGAACATTATTAACGATAGCAGCAACATAAAAATTAGAAGCTTTACGTCCCATTATATCATTAGCTATTTCCATCAATGAAACAGACCGATCATAAATTTGACGACAACCATCGGGAAAAGTAATAATAGGCATCTAAAAATCCTTAATTTTATTCTTTTATTAATAAAATTTTGCTCATAAAAATTTTAAAAAGAAATAGAATTTTCTATTCTAATTGAAGTCTGAAATTCTTTTAAAATATAAAATAAATAAATTTTAAAAAATGCTAGTCTATTTTTTGACTAGCATTAAAAAATTTAAAATCGATTACTTACTGCTTTAGATAAATTTTCTAATATAACAACAGTGTCATCCCAACCTAAACAAGGATCTGTAATAGATTGACCATAATTTAATGATTGACCTTCTACGACTGTTTGTGATCCTTCTTTTAAAAAACTTTCAATCATAACTCCTGTTATAAATCTTGATCCATCTGTGATTTGTTTACAAATAGAATCCGAAACCAAATGTTGTCGTTTATGTTCTTTAAGACAATTACCATGGCTGAAATCAACCATTAAATATTCTAAAAGATTAAATTCTTTCAAATGTTTAACAGCAGACTCAATATCCTCTTTATGATAGTTTGGAAATTTTCCTCCTCTCATAATTATATGAGAATAAGGATTACCACTAGTATGATTGATCGTCATTTTTCCATGTTTATCAGGAGCTAAAAATAAATGTCTAGCTTGAGCAGCACGAATTGCGTCAATTGCTATCCTAATGTTTCCATCAGTTCCGTTTTTAAATCCAACTGGACAAGATAATGCTGATGCCATTTCTCTATGAATTTGACTTTCTGTTGTTCTAGCTCCAATTGCACCCCAACTTATTAAATCGGCGATAAACTGTCCTATAACCATATCTAAAAATTCAGTTGCTGAAGGCATACCTATTTTATTAATATCTAACAACAGTTTTCTAGCTATAGACAAACCAAAATTTACATCAAAAGAGTTATCTAAATTAGGATCAGAAATTAATCCTTTCCAACCTACAACTGTTCTAGGTTTTTCAAAATAAGTTCTCATAATAATTTCAAGAGTAGAAGAATACTTTTTTCTTAAAACATTTAATTTATTTGCATATTCAATAGCTGCTATAGGATCGTGTACTGAACATGGTCCAACAATAACTAATAATCGTAAATCTTTTCCCGTAATAATGTTAGAAACATTTTTTCTAGAATTTATAACATTATCCATAATTTCAGAAGTAATAAAATAACGTTTAGCCAATTCTGAAGGAGTAATTAATGGATCTATTCTTATTGTTCGTAATTCATCTGTTTTTTTCATTTTTTTCTCTAAATGAGTTTTTTATTCTGAAAAGAATAATAAGTTATAATAAATTATTTATTAATAATTATTAATAATAAAAGATACCTTTTATGTAAAAAAATTATATAAGTTATAAAAATATATATACTTTCTTTAAAATCATACAAATTCTTTTCAAAAGAAAATGAAGAAAAAATTTTTTTAATAAAATATTTTTATATTTTTAATGATTTTTATATATTTGTTATGCATTTAATTAAATTTCACACATTTTTTACATTTTTATATATTGTAAAAGTTTGCTTAATTGAATATAAAATTATATTTATATATTAATAATCATATTTTATATATTGAAACAATTTAAAAAGTATTTAATAAAAAAATTTTGAATTATATGCTTCATACAAGTTAGTTTAAAAAAAACAAATTTTATATTTAAAAATGTAATTTTAACATTTACTATATAAAAATAAATGTTTAAATTTTACCTAAATTTAATTCTCAAATAATAAAAATAATTATTTTGAAAAATTAAAAATATCTTCCTATATGTTTTTTTTATAAACATTTTTCTTTAATTGATATATTACTTTTTTAGATATTGATCCTGAGTATGAAGTTTCGTTCATCCAAGATGTAATTAATCTGTATGAAATTAATAAAACAACGGGGCCTACAAATATTCCTATTGTTCCAAATGCTAATAATCCCCCTACCACACCAGACAAAATTAATATTGTAGGTAAATCAGCACCAATTCTTATAAGCATAGGACGTAAAATATTATCTAATACGAATAAAAAAAAACTCCAAAATAAAAGAATAGTACCCCAAGTAACATTATTTCTCCAAAATAACCAAATAATTGCTGGAACCAATACAGGTAGAGGACCTAGTTGTATTAAACATAACAAAAAAATTAATAACATTAGTAAAGCAGAATAAGGAATACCTGAAATTATTAATCCTACCCCTGCTAACATTCCTTGAATAAATGCTGTTACTACTACTCCTAAAGCAACAGCCCTAACCGCTTGTCCTGCTAATAAAACAACTGCGTCTCCTGATTGATCAGCTAACCTAAAGGCAAAATATCGTATAATATGCGCTATTTTTTCACCTTTCCAATAAAGAAAAGTGCTAAATACTACTGTGAAAATAAAATGTATAATGCAATGACCTACATTTTCTGCTTGAGTGACAAAAAAATAAGTTGTTTTTCCTATATAAGGTTGAACTTGACTGATTAATAATCCTCCTCCTCCTTTCAATAATTTATGATAAGTAAAAAACATTTTTTTTCCTATAATTGGTATATCTTGCAACCAAATCAAATTTGGAAAATCAAAATTTCCAGATATAAAACAATTAATAAAAGGAATACTACCGTTAATCAGACTATTTATTATACACGTTAAAGGAACAAAAAATAAAAGTAATAATCCTATTATCATGGTACTAACTGCAAAAAATCGTCTTCCAGCTACGAGTTCCTGAATTTTTAACATAAGAGGCCAAGTAGCTATAACAATCATACTAGCCCATAAGAAACTTAATAAAAAAGGGCGAAGAACCCAAAAACTAACTAATATCATTAAACCTATAAACATTAAAGAAAAAACAGACTTCGGTGAATCCATACCTTCTTCTGTATTTTGCATATAAACAATCATACCTCAATTGTGTTCAAATTGTCTTTTATATAAAAAACTATACTTTACACATCATATAATTTAAATTATGATTAAAGTGGTTGTTTTCTTTTAATAGTTTTTTTATTTTATTAAAATAAGATTGAAAAATAAAAAAAAAATCGTATATTTTTTCAATAAAACACATAAATCAAGTTTATAAGTCAAGAATGTACTGTAACTAATTATACCATAATATTACTTTGAAATTAATTTAAAATGCTTTCTTAAAAAATCAAAATATAAAAAAGGAAATTTTTATGATTGATCTAACTATTGAAAAAAAAATAGAATTTCTTAAACAATGCAAAAAAATTTATATTACTAAAGCAGCAGAAAAACAAATAAAATTTTTAATAAAAAAAAGTTCTTCGGGAATAGGAATTAGAATTAATTTAAAAAAAACAGGTTGTGCTGGTTTTAAATATACTCTAGAAATTATTAAAGATAAGTGTATAAAAAAGGATGAAAAAGAAATATTTTTTTTAAAAAATGGTTTTAATATATTCGTACCTATAAAAATAATTCCATTTCTTATTGATACAAAAATAGATTTTATAAAAAAGGGTGTTAATTGGGTCTTTAAATTTAAAAGTTCTAAAATAAAAGAATTTTGCGGCTGTGGAGAAAGTTTCAATATATAAAAATAAATTAAAGTTAATAATAAATCATTTTTAACGTATTTAAAGCATAATTTATTTCCAACAGAGTAGACAATAACTTTTTTTACCTCTTCTTAATAAAGCATATTTACCAAAGATTTTATCTTTACAAAAAAATTTGTATTTTACATTTTTTTCTTTTATATGATTAACATATACAGCATTTGATAAAATCATATTCCTAGCTTGTCCCCTAGAAGAGGATAATCCTGACTTAACTAAAGCTTGCTGTAAATCATCAGACTTAGACAATTTTACCGTAGGTAAACCATCTTGTTTTAATTGAGAAAAATCAAATTCTGTCATTTTCTCTAGGTTATCAAAGAAAATAGAATGAGTAATTCTTTTAGCAGAATCGCATTTTTCTTTCCCATGTACTAGCATCGTAACATTTTCTGCTAATTTTTTTTTCGCTAAAAAAATATATTTTTTAAAATTTTTTTTATTTTCAAAATCGTCAATTTCTGTACTTTTCAAAAAAGTAAATTTTCGAAGAAAATCATATAAATTATGATCGGATGTATTTATCCAAAACTGATAAAATTTATATGAACTTGTTTTTTTTGAATCTAACCATATCGTTCCATTTTCTGTTTTTCCAAATTTTAATCCATTAGAAGACACCAATAAAGGAAGAGTTAAACCAAAAACTGTTTTTTTAGTAATTTTTTTAATCAAATTAATTCCAGAAGAAATATTCCCCCACTGATCCGATCCTCCTATTTGCAAAACTGTTCCTTTTCTTTGATGTAAATACAAATAATCGTAAGCTTGTAAAATATTATAAGAAAATTCGGAAAATGATATTCCTTGATCAACTCTTTTAATTCTTTTTTTTACGAATTCTTTATTAATCATTGAATTAACAGAAAAAGATTTCCCTATATTAGATAAAAAATCTAATAAATATAAATTTTTATACCAATTTAAATTATTCACGATTTTAAAATTAGAAAATTTTTTATCTTTTTTAAAAAAATTAAAAAGTTGATTTTCAATTTTTTTACTACAAGCATTTAAATAAGAAACAGAATTCGGTTTTCTTTCTTTTCTTTTAAAACTTGGATCTCCAATTAAACCAGTACCTTCTCCTATTAAAATAAATAATTTATGCCCATTCTTTAAAAACCTTTTTAAGCAAATTAAAGGCAATAAATGTCCTACATGCAAACTATCTGCTGTTGGATCAAATCCGCAATATACTTTTATTTTTTTTTCTAAAAGAATTTTCGAAAGTTCTTTAACTTTAGTTATATTTTCAATTAAACCCCTACTTTTTAATTTAGAAATTAAATCGACACTCATTGCATTTTCCTTATTCTGTTTATTAAAAATAATACTTAATAAATTTTTATCTAATTTTAAATATATTTTAAAAATACAAAAACATAAAAAAATGCTTAATTTTTAAATGAAAGATAATCATTTTTTTTAAAAAATTCACAAAATTTAAAAATTATGCATATATCACATTTTGGTTTTCTATTTAAACAAATATATCTACCATGTAATACAAACCAAGAATGAGCATAATATTTAAACTCTAATGGAATTAATCTAATTAATTTTTTTTCTATTGTAGAAACATTTTTTCCTGAAACAAAATTAATACGATTAACTACTCTAAAAACATGTGTATCCACTGCAATAGTATTTTTTTTAAATGCTACATTTAAAATAATATTAGCGGTTTTTCTTCCCACTCCTGGTAATGTCATTAATTTTTTTCTAGTCCTTGGAACTAATCCATTATATTTGTTTTCTATTAAAATAGAAGACTGAATTAAATAATTACTCTTAACATTAAATAAACCGATATTTTTAATGTAATATTTAATTTTTTTTATTCCTAAATTAATAATTTTTTTTGGCGTATTAGCTACCGAATATAATTTCCTAGTTGCTTCATTAACTTGACTATCTTTTGTTCTCGCTGATAAAATCACAGAAATTAACAATTCGAACGTTGAAGAAAAAATAAGTTCCATTTTAGGATTTGGATTATTTTTTTTAAATAATAATAATATTTTATATCTTTTTTTATTATTCATAATTTATTTATTTTTTAATAATTAAAAGCAAAAAACCGTATATAAAATTATTTATAATTTATAATACAATCTATTTTTTTAACACTCTTATTTTTTATTAGTCTTTTAATAACTAATAACAAACTTAAAATGAATAAAGCACCAGGAGGTAAACTAGCTAATCTAAAAAATGAAGATGAATCTATAAATTTATAATAAAGAAAATTAAAATTAGAACCTAATAAATTATCTATATCAACAAATACTGTACCTTTTCCTAATATTTCTCTGAAAATTCCTAAAATTAACATGGAAAAGGTTGCACCTATTCCAATTAAAAATCCATTAATTAACGAAACACTTGTTTTTTCCTTTTTTTTTATTTCTTCAGCAGAATTCAAAATAACACAATTAGTTATAATTAAGGAAATAAAAATTCCTAATGATTCATGTAAATTAAAAGCATAAGAACATAATAATAAATCTATACATGTTACGACAGAAGAAATAACTATCATATAAATAGGAATTCGAAGATCATTAGGTATCCAATTTTTTATAATTGATATTATTCCGTTTGTTAACACTAAAACTATTATTGTAGAAAAGCCTAATCCTAGTGCATTTGATGCACTAGTTGTAACAGCTAAAACAGGACACAGCCCTAATAATTTATCTAAAGTAACATTTTTAATCCAAATTTGATAAAAGATTTTAATCTTCATTTGTTTATTCTTTTCTATTTTTACAAGTTTGTAAATATTGGATATTTTTTTGATTTGATATAAATATTACAGAATTTTTAATCTGATTAATTACTGCTCTAGGTGTTATACTTGCTCCAGTAAACTGATCTATTATACCTCCATCTTTTTTTAAAGCAAACTTTCCCTTTGTATCTAAATCAAAAAAATTCATTCCAGAAAAAAAAGTTATCCAATTTGAAATTTTTAATTCGATTTTATCTCCTAATCCAGGAGTTTCATGATGTTCAAGAATTCTAACTCCAAAAATTTTTCCTAAAAAATCACTTCCTACCATCATTTTAATTGAACCTGAATATCCATTTAATGCAACAGATTCTACTATCATTCCATACGATTTATTTTTTCTTTTAATCAACCAAACATGATGAATTTTATTATCTCCTAATAATTTATTAGAAATAATATAGCAATTTTTATTTATATTATTGTCATATTTATTATAATTCATTATTTTTCTTAAATTTTCTTTTTCTTTTTTTTCGATATTACTATTAATAATATATTTTGTATTTTCATGCACAAAAGCTGTTAATCCGGAAAAAATTATTGAAAAAAACCCGATTATTGCTATATTTCTAAATATTTTTATTAACATTTTTAATCATTTTTTACTCCATAAACATTACATCGAACATAATGCTCTAATAAAGGTACCAACATATTAGCAATTAACACTGAAAAAGCAATTGCATCAGAATATCCACCAAACGTACGTATCATCCATTCTAAAAGACCAATTATTACACCAAAGACAATTTTTCCAAAATTAGTACAACATGTAGTTACAGGATCAGTTGCCACAAAAAAAGCTCCTAACATTGTTGATCCAGAAAATAAATGAACGTAAGGAGATATTAATTTTTCTTGAAAAAAAAACCAATTGATTCCAGATATCATAGTAATTGTAATTAAAAACGAAAAAGGAATTCTCCAATTTATAATTTTTTTATAAATTAAAAATAAACCTCCTAAAAAAAAAGCTATATTAATTTTCTTGGAAATTAAAAAATTTAAAAAACAATATTTATTTTTTTTTATTAAATAGTCTAAAAAAAAACTTTGATCTTGATTACCATAAGTTTTTAAATAATTTAAAGGAGTAGGCTGGGTTACAAAATCAATTTTTCCAATAGACTGTTCAAAACGCTTCCAAAAATCAATAGAATCATTTGAAAAAATACTACTTATTATATTTGAAAAATGAATATCTTCAGAAATATATTTATAGGGTATTATAGAATAACTCATAAAATCCGGAAAAGAAATTAATAACATTGCATATCCTACCATTGCAGGATTAAATATATTTTTTCCTAATCCTCCATATATTTCTTTAGCAAAAACAATGGAAAAAAAAATACCTAGTACATTAATCCACCAAGACGAAAAAGAAGGTATACTAATACCTATTAAAATTCCTGTAATAATAAAAGAAAAATCTTGAAGAATATTTTTTATTTTTTTTTTCTTTAATTTTAAGATTAATATCTCTAAAATTGAAACAGAAACTAAAGATATTGTTAACTGTATTAATGTACTGAAATGATCATAATAAGATTTCACCAAAATTCCAGGAAACATAGCTATGATGACATATATCATAATCTGATTTGTATCATATTTCTTATAAATATAAGGAAAAGTAAACATATTAATCACTTTATTTAAATTAAAAAATATTAATTTATAATGCATAAAAAATAAAATATAAATTTAAAATGTAATTATTTTAAAACATAAAAAAAATCATATTTTTCTTTTTAGCTTTACCCGTAAAATAGCATCTTGAATATACTTTTTCTTATCTTTTTTTGTCTCTAAAAGATTAGTTTCTTTTAAAGATTTTTTTTTATTACTTTTAAGTTTTGATTTATTCAAAGCAAAAAAAACACTATCTTGATTTTTAATCTGCATTCTATATTTATGTCTTTCAAAGCGAATTTTTAAATCCTTTTTTAATGAAAAGTTGATCTCTTTCTTTTTTATTATCTTCTTTTCTTTTTTATAATAACTCACTAATGGTATATTACTTGGACAAACTAATTCACAATTTTTACATTCAATACACGAAGCAATCTGATACTCTTTTGTTTTAATATGATTTTTTTCTTTGATATACCAATATAATTTTTGAGGTAATAAATTTACAGGACATACATCAGAACATTTAGAGCAAAAAATACACTCTTTTTCTGAATGAAAAACATTATTTTTAACATTAGATATTGCTACAATACAATTTGTTTTTGAAGAAACATAATGGGAAAAAACATTTTTTATTTTAGATCCCATAATAGATCCGTTAATTAAAATATTTTTTGAATCTTTATCATGATCAATATCATATATATTTAAAATATGTTCAATAGGAGTACCTATCCTTCCCCATATATTTTCTTTTTGTATAGAAGAAAAAATTTTTGTTATCGTTATAACACGTTCTGTAAATCCTTCTCCATCTATTATGGCTCTTTTAATTGCATAAATTGTTCCAACATTATGTACGATAATACCTATATTGAATGATCGAAAACCTATAGGAATTTCTTTTCCAAAAATTTTTTTTATTAATATTTTTGAACTTCCTAAAGGATACAATGGAGGTGCAATAAATAATTTGAAAATAGGTAAATTTAAAATTTTTTCTTTTAAAACGTTAATGCATACTACATTATCTTTAGTAACAGAAAAAAATATTTTTTTTAAATTTAAAATATGAGAAATAATCTTACATCCTAAAATAATTTCATCAATTTTTTCTGATATCAAAATGCTATCTGAAGATGTAAAAGGATCGCTTTCAATACCATTAATAACTAATGTTTTAACATTAAATTTCATAGCAGAACGAAATTTTACAAATGTTGGAAATGACCCCCCTCCTAATCCTAAAATACCTGCTTCATAAATTCGATTTATCAATGTTAAAGAAGAATGCTTGTAATAATCATATAAAGATTTAAATTTTTTCCAAGAATCTTTTCCATCAGGATAAATAATTATTTTTTTTATCTTTTTAAAAGGAGAAAACTTAAAATTGTTTGAAAAATAAATTATTTTTATATATCCTGAAGTAGGAGATATAATTGGTATTTCAAAATAATTTCCTTTAATTAAAACCTGTCCTCTTAAAACACACTCACCTGATTTGATAATTATTCTACTTTTATGAATCATTGTATTTTGTAATTTTATTTTAAAATGCATTGGCATAAAAATTTTTTTTAAAGAAAAATTTATACATTTGTTTTTCTTTAAAGAAAGAAAAATTCCTGAAACTAAAAATTTTCTTTTTAAAAAAAAAGAACGAATGAAATTTATATTTAAAAATTTTTTTCTTATTGTCGAAATAATATTCATGATTATTTTTCTTTTTTTTTAATGCAATTCATTGGACATACCGAAATACATATTTCACAACTTGTGCAAAATTTTTGCAAGATTGTATGCATATATCCAAATGAACCAACAATTGCATCCACAGGACAAGAATCTAAACACTTTGAACATCCTATACAATTCAATTCATCAATATATATTGTATAATTTATATCTTTAAAATTAAATTTTTTATGTTTTAAGCAATTGTAATCAACACTAACTTTTAAAATTTTTGCTATTTTTAAGTAAGTCTTTTTTCCTCCTGGAACACATCTATCAATATTTTCCTTGTTTTGAAAAATAGATTTAGCATAAGGATAGCATCCTGGGTATCCGCATTGTCCGCACTGTGTTTGAGGTAACAAATTATCTATTTTTTTAATAATTTTTTCTTTTTTTACTGATAAAAAAAAAGAAAAAAAACTTAGAAATATAGCTAATATTATACTAATGATTGTAAAAAAAAATACTGCTTTTAATATATTATAAATCAAAATTTTACCAATCCGTTAAATCCCATAAATGCTACGGAAACTATAGCAGCAGTTATAAGAGAAACAGGAGCTCCTTTAAAAAAATATGAGATATTTTTTTTAGAAATGCTATTTCGTAAACTAGAAAATATAGTTATAACTATAAAAAATCCAATTGAAGAACTTAATCCTCGCAAAAAACTTTCTAAAAATGATGAATTTAACCTTAAATTAACCAAAGGAATTGCTAAAACAGCACAATTAGTCGTAATTAAAGGTAAAAAAATTCCTAATGAATTATACATTTTAAAACTCAATGAACGAATTATTATTTCTAATAACTGAACACTGACAGCAATCAATAATATATAAAATATTGTATTTAAATACATTAAATCAAATGGCTTTAAAACAAAAAAATTAATTAACCATGAAAGAATCGAAGTCAATGTAATTACGAAGATCGTTGCATATCCTATTCCAATAGAATTTTTCATTTTTTGAGAAATTCCCATAAATGGACACATTCCTAAAAATTTTGATAAAATCAAATTATCAATTAAAATGTTACTAATAAAAAACCAAAAATATTCTTTCATAATCATCTACCTAAAAAAATTTTTTAAAACATTTTAATTATAAAGAATTTAATTCTGTTAAATACTTTAATATTTTATAAATTTTTCTGTTTTTTAAACCTACTTATTGTAGTAATTACAATTTGAGTAAAATAATCCACTTCTAAATTTAAAAAGTCATCTTTCTTTTTACTTCCTATAGTTGTTAATCTTAAAGTTTCAGGAATTATATGTACACAAAAATCATTTTTTTTAATTTTTGCTATAGTTAAACTCATTCCATCTAGACAAATAAAACCTTTATGTAAAATGAACTGCATAACTTTAGAATTTAATACTGTTACCCAAATTGCATATTCTTTTTCATCATTAATAACTTTTTTAATCTTAACCATAGTCATAATATGTCCAGAAACTATATGTCCTCCTATTTCATCATTAAATTTTGAAGCTCTTTCAAAATTTGTATATTCCCCTATTTTTAAAAATTTTAAATTAGTAAAATTTAATGTTTCACTAATTATATCGAAACTAATAAAATTTTTATTTATATTAGAAACTGTAAGACAACATCCATTATGTGAAATTGAATTCCCTAAATTTAAATTTTTTACTTGATCTTCTTTAAATTTAAAAACATAAGTTAAATATTTATTTTTTTTCTTTATATTTACTAATTGAGTATATCCCTGAACAATTCCAGAAAACATATTTTTTCCTTTTAAAATTTTTAATAAATAAATTTATTTAAATGTTTTTTATTTTGATTTAAACATAATCAATGATAATATGAAAACAAAAAAATTGCGTTTATAGCTCAGCTTGGTTAGAGCATCTTTATGACATGAAGAAGGCCAGTGGTTCAAATCCACTTAAACGCATAAAATTTAAAAATTATAAATTATTAATTTTTAACTAAAAATGAAAACTATCGAAAAAAAAATTAAAAAAAATCAAAAATTTTTAGTCGCATATAGTGGTGGATTAGATTCTTCCGTATTATTATACAAATTGTTTAAACTAAAAACTCAATATTCATTTATAAAATTAAGAGCTATTCATATAAATCATAATTTGCATATTCTTTCAAATTATTGGTCAGATTTTTGCAAAAAAGAATGCAAAAAATTTAATATACCTTTAAGTATTAAAAAAATATTTTTACCTAAAAAGACCGGGATAGAATCAGCAGCTAGAAAATTAAGATATGAAACTATTATTCAACATGCTTTTCTTGATGAAATAATTCTTACTGGTCATCATTTAGATGATCACATAGAAACTTTTTTTTTACGTTTAAAAAGAGGGAGTGGCACAAAAGGTCTTTCTGGAATATCAAAAATTATTAATCTTAATAGAAACAAAATAATTCGTCCTTTTTTAGAAATAAAAAAATCTCAATTAAAAGAGATAGCTATCAAAAATAAACTTTTATGGATTGAAGATCCTAGCAATAACAATATTCAGTTTGAAAGAAATTTTTTAAGAAAGAAAATTATTCCAAAATTAAAAAAAAAGTGGCCTTTTTTTTTAAAAAATTGTTATAAAAGTATGCGTATTTTACAAGAGCAAGAATTAATAGTAAATAAACTAATAATTGAAAAAATTAAAAATCTATCTTCAGTTGATAACGGATTAAACATTGTTCAATTTAAAAAAGAAAATAAATTAATTCAAAAAATAATCATACGTATTTGGATTAAAAAAAATAGCTTAATTTCACCTAGCAGCAATTTTATAAATCAAATATTTAAACAAATTATATTCAATAAAAAAAAAGAGAATATAAAAATATGTTTAAATAATTTTGAAATACAAAAATATAAAAATATTTTATATTGGACTAAAAAAAACTTATCTACTAAAAAAATTTTTTTCTGGAAAGATTTAAAAAAATCAATATATCTTTCAGATAATTTTGAAAAGATAAGTATCAATGATTTAGGAATGAAATTTTTTTTCCCTACTAAAAAAAAAAATATACACATTCGTTTTCATGTTAAAAAAAGCGAAAAAATCTATTTTTCAAAAAAAAAGAAATCAATGACCATTAAAAAAATATGGCAAATGTATAATATTCCCCCTTGGCTAAGAAATAAAATTCCCATTTTTTATTATAAAAATAAATTGATTGGAATTTTAGGTTTATTTGTTCTTAAAAATAAATATTTTAAAAATAACTTAAGTTATAATATTTCTTGGTATAGTTTGATAAAAACTTCTAAACAAAAAAAATCTTTTTTATATAATTAACTTCATATTCATAATATTAATTTTTAGTATCTGAAAATAAATCAACATTTGGAATATTTAAACGATTATATAAAGGTTTAAATAACAAAATTTTGTGATTAACCAAAGGAATAGAAATTTCTTTCCAGAACAATTTTGTATTTAAAAATTTTTCGACTTTTAAAAATAATTCAGGCATAACAGGTGATAACCAAATTATTATTATTCTAAATAAATTAATTCCCATAGAACATATTGATTGTATTACTAAACTTTTAGAATTTTTTTTAGCTATTATCCAAGGTGATTTTTCTGTCATATATTTATTTGCTAAATCAGCAAAAAACATAATTTTTTTAATAGCTAAAAAATATTCTCTTTTTTTAAAAAAATTTCCAATTGTATCTGATTCTTTACAAAATAAAAGAAATAATTCTTCTTCATCAATACTAGAAGATAACAAATTATTAAAATTAAGATTAATAAATCTAGCACTTCTAGATGCTAAATTAATGACTTTATTAATTATTTCAGAATTAAATTTCTGTACTAAATCACTTAAATTAAATTCTATATCTTCTATAGTAGAAGATAACTTACTAGCATAATAGTATCTAATGCTATCCGTATTAAAATATTTAGTCCAATCAGAAGCTTTAATAAAAGAATTTTTAGATTTTGATAATTTTTTTCCATTATTAGTCAAATACCCATGAACAAAAATTTTTGTTGGTTTTCTAAAAGAACTGCTTTCTAATATTGCTGGCCAAAATAAACTGTGAAAATAAATGATATCTTTTCCTATAAAGTGATATAATTCGCAATTGGAATTTTTTTTCCAAAATTCATCAAAATCAATGTTTTTATTTTGATTACATAAATTTTTAAAAGTACTAATGTACCCTATAGGTGCATCTAACCAAACATAAAAATATTTATTTAAAAAATTTGGTATTTTAAAACCAAAATAAGGAGCATCTCTTGAAATATTCCAATTTTTTAAACCATTCTTAAACCATTCTTTAGTTTTATTTACCACTGATTTTTGTAAAGTTCCTGACCTTATCCAAACTTCAAGCATTTTAGTAAGTTTTTCTAATTTGAAAAACAAATGAGTAGATTCTTTAACGATTGGAATTGCATCAGAAATAACTGATTTTGGGTTGATCATATCTATTGCTGAGTAGATAGAACCACATTTTTCGCAATTATCTCCATACTGATCATCAGAAAAACAAATTGGGCAAGTTCCTTTAATAAATCGATCAGGTAAAAACATTTTTTTAACAGAATCATATAATTGATAAACTACCTTTTTTTCTATCATTTTTTTTTGATTTAATTCATGAAATATTTTTTTTAAAAAAAAATAGTTTTCTTCGCTATGTGTCAAATAATAATTATCATACGAAATATTAAAATTTAGTAAATCTAATTTATGTCTTTTATAGCTTTTTAAAGTTAATTCTTCAGGACTAATGTTAAGTTTTTTTGCCCTTAGCATTGTAGCTGTTCCATGACTGTCGTCAGCTGAAATAAACCATATTTCTTTACCTTGCATCCTATGATATCTTACCCAAATATCCGCCTGAATATGTTCTAACATATGACCTAAATGTATAGGTCCATTTGCATATGGAAATGCGCAAGTAACTAGAATTTTTTTTATTTTATTGACCATTTTTCACCGTTAAAAATTTCCTATAAAATTTAAAATGCAAAATATTTGAGATATTTAATATATTTTATATAATAAAAATTATTATACGAAAAATATCAAATATATGAAACCTATTAATATACTTACAATTGCTGGAACAGATCCTACCGGAGGTGCCGGAATACAAGCAGATATAAAAACTATTTCTGCTTTAAAAGCTTATAGTACTAGCGTCATTACAGCAATTGTTGCACAGAATACTTATTCTGTTCAATCAATTTTTTCTTTAGATAGCAAATTAGTTTTATCACAATTAAACTCTGTCTTAAACGATGTAAAAATAAATAGTTGTAAAATAGGAATGGTTGGAAATTCAAAAATTATTAAATGTATTTCCAATAAATTAAAAGAAGTTGATCTTCCATGTATAGTACTTGATACTGTTATGTATACAAAAAACGGATTTTCTTTACTATCAAAAAATTCAATTAAAACGTTAATTAAATACTTGTTTCCTATTTCTTCTATAATTACTCCTAACTTATTAGAAGCATCTATTTTATTAAATTGTAAAATAGCAAAATCTGAAGAAGATATGCAATTTCAAGGAAGAGAATTATTAAAATTAGGAAGTAAAGCTGTTTTGTTGAAAGGAGGACATTTAAACAATACTTACTCTCCTGATTGGCTTTTTACTGAAAAAATTGAAAAAAGATTTTCTATGAAAAAAATTAATACACTTAATACTCATGGGACGGGATGTTGTTTATCTTCTGCATTAGCTACAATAAAACCAAATTATAAAAATTGGATTGATCCTATTAAAAAAGCTAAAAAATGGTTACAAGGAGCTATTATTAATTCTAATAATTTAAATGTTGGAACTGGAAGAGGACCAATTAATCACTTTTATAAATGGTGGTGAACAAATTTTCTTTAAATAATGAATAATTAGCTAAAATTATTCATTATTTAATCTTGATTAATTCGACTTATTATCACACTTTTCTGATTGCGATACTTTGCTTCATTCCTAGAACTATATGGATGCGATACCGACTGTGATAAAGTTTCAAAACTTAACGCTGCTATAAACATCCCAGGCCTTAATGCCAGTTTTATATTTCCTGAATTAAAACATTCCAAAACAATATTACCCTTCCAGCCTGGATCAACTCTATGAGAAGTTGCATGAATCATTAATCCTAATCTAGCCAATGAGGATCTTCCATCTAACCAACCTACTAAATTATCAGGAATACTAAATTTTTCCAAAGTAGTAGCTAAAATTAGCTCTTTCGGAGATATAAAAAATACATTGTCATTATTAACAAAAATTTCTCGACTCATATTTTTTTTTATCTCTAAAGCAATATTTTCTTTATCAGCACTTAAATCAATAAATGATTTTTTTTCATTATTAAATGTCCGAAACTTATTTCCCAATCGAACATCAACTGTTATACCTGTTATTGAAGATTTGCTTGGCATAGGAGTTATAATTAATTTTTTTTTCTTTAACCAAATATTTATTTCTTTATCACATAAACGCATAACTGTATTCCTATATCTTTTAGATCTAACTCTTTTTTTAAAAAAATATAAAAAATAAAATTTTTTATAAATACAAAATACTTTTGTTTTTCTAAAAACATATTTCTTTAAAATTACCAGAGATATAGTCTCTGGAATCTTAAAGAAAAATATATTTTCATATAAAATCTTTTATGCAAAAAAATATTTTTTATACTAAAAAAAAATAACTACGTTAACCAATTAGTATGAAAAATTCCTTTTTTATCAATACGTTTATAGGTATGTGCTCCAAAAAAATCTCTTTGTGCTTGAATTAAATTAGCCGGTAAAAATTCTGAACGATAAGTATCATAATATGATATGGCTGAAGAAAAAGCTGGAATTGCTATACCATTCTTGATAGAAAAAGAAACTACTTCTCTTAAACAAACTTGATAATCATTAGCAATGTTTTTAAAATAAGATGTTAAAAGTAAATTTGAAACATTCTTGTTTTCTGAATAAGCGTTAGTTATTTTTTTTAAAAATTCTGCTCTAATAATGCATCCTGCTCGAAAAATTTTAGCTATTTTTCCAAAATTTAATTCCCAATTATATTTTTCAGATGCTTTTTTCAACTGTGAAAAACCTTGTGCATATGAAATAATTTTACCTAAATATAATGCTTTTCTAATCTTTTCAATGAACTCTTTTTTTTTATTTACTAAACTAAATTTTTGTTTTGGTCCTTTTAATATTTTTGAAGCTTCCATACGTTGATCTTTTAAAGAAGATAAATAACGAGAAAAAACAGAACTTGTAATTAAAGAAAGCGGTTCTTCAAGATTTAATGCATCTATAGCTACCCATTTTCCAGTACCTTTGTTTTCTGCATTATCACATATCATATCAATCAAATAATTTCCTTTATTATCTTTTTTTAAGAAAATATATTTAGTAATATCTATTAAATAACTATTAAGTTCTCCTTTATTCCATTCAGAAAAAACGTCAGCCATTTCTTTATTATTTAACTTCAAAATAAACTTTAATAAAAAATATGATTCAGCGATTAATTGCATATCTCCATATTCAATTCCGTTATGGATCATTTTAACATAATGACCTGCTCCATTTGGACCTATATAGGTTACACAAGGTTCATTCTCAAACTTTGCTGAAACTTTTTTCAACATAGGAGAAATTAAATCATAAGTTTCTTTAGAACCTCCTGGCATAATAGAAGGACCCTTTAAAGCCCCTTCTTCTCCACCAGATATTCCAGCTCCAACAAAATTAATACCTATTTTTGAAATTTCATTGAATCTTCGAACTGTATCTTTATAAAAAGTATTACCTCCATCTATCAAAATGTCTCCTTTTTTTAACAAAGGTACAATACTAGAAATAGTTTCATCTGTAGCTTTTCCAGATTGAACCATTAAAAAAATACATTTAGGTTCATTTAAAGAATTAACAAATTTAGAAAAATTAAAATAAGGAAATAACATTTTTCCTTTATTTTCTAAAATTACTTTTTTAGTTTTTTCTTTACTTCTATTTAAAATAGATACTGAATATCCCTTACTTTCTAAATTTAGTGCCAAATTTTTTCCCATTACTGACATACCTATTACACCAACTTGTTTTTTTGACATAATATTTTCCCCAAAAAACTAAATTAACTTTCATTAATAATAAAATCAGTTATTTGCTTATAAATCATTTAATAAGTTATTATCATTTATTTGAAATAACTTTCAGAAAAATTTTTTTTAGATCTACTTATCAAGTTTTTAATAATAGCATTAAAAGTTAAATTGCTTTTTTTTAACAAAACTAACAAATGGTAAATTAAATCAGAAGACTCATTAACCATTTCTTTTTTATTTTGAGAAATAAAAGCAATTATTACTTCTATAGCTTCTTCTCCAACTTTTTGAGAAATTCTTTCAATTCCTTTTTGATACAATCTATTTGTATATGATTTATCACCTACATCTAATTTTTTTTTACTTTCTAAAATTTGTTCTAAATTATACAAAAAAGAAAAATAAGTATGCTTTACATTAAAACAACTTTCTTTAGCTAAATGACATGTATTCACTGAACTTGAAACAAGTATTAGAAGAGAATCTGAATCACAATCTAAAAATATTTTTTTTACAATTAAAAAATTTTTTGAAACTTCTCCTTTAGTCCATAATCTTTTTTTAGTACGAGAATAAAAAGTAACTAACTTTTTTTCTTGAGTTTTCAATAATGCCTCTTTATTCATATACCCTTGCATTAATACAGTTCCAGAATATTGATTCTGAATTATTGCCGGAACTAAATAATTAACTTTTTTCCAATCTATTTTAAGGATTAAATCTTTATTTTTTAACATTTTCTAATTTCTATGCCTCTGCTAAATAAAAATTTTTTAAGATCGCTTATCTTAATAACCTTTTTGTGAAATACAGATGCTGCTAAAGCACCGTCTACGTTAGAATAGTTAAAAACTTTATAAAAATCCTCCATTTTTCCAGCCCCTCCTGAAGCGATTAAAGGAACTTTACATATTTCTCTAACTTTTGATAATTGTTTTATATCGTATCCTTGCATCATTCCATCTTGATTCATTACATTTAATACAATTTCTCCAGCACCTCTACTTTGCACTTCCCGAATCCAATTTATGGTTTTTAAATTAGTAATTTCTGATTTATTTGGATCTCCTGTATACTTCTTAACTCGATATACCTGATCAATTTCATCAAACCAAGAATCTACTCCTACTACTACACATTGAACTCCACAATGTTCTGCTATTTCGTTAATTAAATTAGCATTCTCTATCGCAGGAGTATTTATAGATATTTTATCTGCTCCTAAAGAAAGAATTTCTACAGCACTATTTAAATTTGTTATTCCTCCTGCAACACAAAAAGGAATATTTATTACCTTTGCAATTTTAGTTATCCAACTTCTATCTACGGATCTATTTTTTACAGATGCTTCTATATCGTAAAAAACTAATTCATCAGCTCCTTCATCCACATACCTTTTTATTAAAGATAAAATATCTCCAATTACTTCATGATTCAAAAATTGAACTCCTTTAACAACTAAGTTGTCCTTTATATCTAAACAAGGAATTATTCTTTTTGATAACATTTTTTTGCCTCTAATAATGTGAATTTATTTTCTAATAATGCTTTCCCTATAATAATACTCTTAATTTTATTCTTTTTAAGAATAGAAATATCCTTTAATGAAGATACTCCTCCAGAAGCTTGAAATTCAATGTCTTGATATTTTTCTGAAATTTCTTTATATAAAAAAAAGTTTGGACCAGATAACGTTCCATCTCTGGATACATCTGTACATAATACATGTTTTAATCCTGAAGAAGAAAATTCAGAAATTATGTTCTCAAAACTTTTTCCAGTTCTTTCCTTCCAACCAGAAATAACAACCTCCTTAAAAGAATTTTTATGAATGTATATATCAATGGCTAAAGCAATCCTTTCAGGTCCATAATTTTTTAACCACTTTTTTACTTTATCTGTATTTTTTAATGCTGATGATCCTATTACCACCCTTTTTACTCCGAATGATAATAATATTTCTATATCTTTTTCATTTTTAACGCCCCCTCCTATTTGAAAAAAATTAGGTTTTTTCAATAATAAAGTTTTAAAAAAAGATGTCTGTCTTTTTTCATAATTTTTAGCACCATCAAGATCCACTAAATGAATCATTTCTGCATTACTAATTAAATACTGTTCAATATAATGTTCAACAGTTTCGCTATATTTTTTTATTTGACTATATTTTCCTTGATACAAACGTACTACTTTTCCTTTTATTATATCAATAGATGGAATAATCATATTATATCTCTAAGAAATTTTTGATTAGTTTTGATCCTGCTAAACCAGATTTTTCTGGGTGAAATTGCACTCCAAAAAAATTCTTTTTTTGTATAGCTGCAGAAAAATTAATTCCGTAATTTGATTTACAAATTGTATATTTATTAACAGGTGCAGCATAACTATGCAAAAAATAAAATTTTTCTTCTCTATTAATATTTTTAAATAAAATATTTTCTTTTCCCCAACAAATAGTATTCCAACCATTATGTGGTAAGGGGAGATTTTTTACGTTTATTCGATTAACTCGAATTTTAAATATATTTAACATTTCTACATCCTTACACTCTTCGCTAAAAGAACATAACAATTGCATTCCTAAACAAATTCCTAAAATAAACCCTTGATAATTTCTAATGAAAGAAGATAAGTTATTTAATCTAATTCTTTTCATTGCAGCTATTGGAGTGCCTACTCCTGGTATAAGCAGTTTATTAGATTTTAATAAATCATCGATACTTGAACTAATATTGACATCAAAACCTAATTTTTTAACAGAATGCTCTAAGGATGCTAAATTGGCACATCCAGTATCTAATATCATAACTTTTTTCATTACAAAACTCCTTTTGAACTAGGTATACTTTCTCTTTTATTAATTTGAATAGCTTGCTTTAAAGAACATCCAAATGATTTAAATATACTCTCTGCAATATGATGATCATTTGTTCCTTTAGCGTTTAAATGTAATGTTATATTCATGGAATATGATAAAGAATAAAAAAAATGTTTAATCATTTGACTACTTAAATCACCTATATATTGATAAGAAAAACTCGATTTGAAATTCAAATAAGGACGTCCTGAAATGTCTATAACACAAGAAGACAAACTTTCATCCATAGGTACATATGATCCAAATCTATTTATACCTTTTTTATCTCTTAAAGCTTTTTTTAACGCTATTCCTAATACTATTCCAGTATCTTCTACAGTATGATGATCATCTACTTTCGTATCTCCAATTACTTTTATTTCAGCCGAAATTCCAGCATGAACCATCACTTGTTCTAACATATGATCAAAAAAGTTAACTCCTGTACTGATATTATTATCTTTTTTCTCATCTAACCAAATTTCTACTTTAACTTTTGTTTCTTTTGTTTTTCTTTCTATTTTAAATACTCTACCTTTTTCTTTACTCAAAATTTTTTCTACTATTTGGTCCCAGCCAAATTTATTTTGATCATAATGTAAACCTTTAACCCCTATATTTTTTGCAAATTCCATATCACTTTTTCGATCTCCAATAACGTAACTTCTTTTAAACAATACTTTTTGATCTAGTATAAAGGAATCTACTAGCTTCGTTTTAGGTTTTCTGCATTTACAATTATCTTTTTCATTATGAGGACAAATTAATACTTTTTCAAAAAAAATACCTTGCGAAAAAAAAATATTAATTATAAAATCATGAGTTAAATTAAAATCTTTTAAAGAAAATGAAGAACTCCCCAAGCCATCCTGATTTGTAACCATAACCAGTTTATATTTTTTTTTCTGCAATAAAATTAAAGAAGGAATAACATTTTTTTCTAATTTGACTTTATTTAATTTATCAATTTGAAAATTATCTGTAGGTTCAGAAACTAATGTTCCATCTCTATCAATAAATAAAATTTTTTTAGACATATTCATTCTCTATTATAATAAATTTAATAAAATTAAAATTTTAAAAAATTTAAAGATTCAATTAATTCTTCACACTCACTTCTAGTTCCAATAGAAATTCTAAGATGTCCTTCTAAATTCATTTTTTTACTTTGATCTCGAATTATAATTCCTTTATTCCATAAAAAATTAAAAACTTTGTCAGAATGATAAAACTCCGCTAAAATATAATTAGCATCACTATCATGTATTCTTTTTACTAAAATATTACTTTTTAATTTTTTTACTAACCAATTTTTATTTTTGTTTAATAGAACAACATTTTTTTTTATATTATAAATATTTTTTTTATTTAATGCTTCTTCTACTATGTCTGAAGTAGACACTGATATAGGATAAGGAGGAATAATACTAGATAACATTTTAATTATTTTTTCATTACTCAACAAAAATCCGCATCTTAAACCAGCTAATGAAAATGCTTTCGATAATGTCCGTAATATAACTAAATGAGAATAATTACATAACCAAGATGAAATATTCTTATCATAACAAAATTCAATATACGCTTCATCAACTACGACTATTGCTTTTTTATATGCTATTTTTAATATTTTTTTAATAACTTTTTCACTAAAACAATTTCCAGTGGGATTATTAGGTCTACATAAATAAATTATCTTTACATTATTCATATGTAATTTTAAATTTAACAAATCAAGATTCCAATCTTTCAACAATGGAATCTCCTTTACATCAACGTTCATTATATTAGCAACAATTGAGTACATATCATAAGTAGGAGGAAAAATCATAATTGCATCTTTTTCAGGAATACAAAACATCCTACTTAATAAATCTATTCCTTCATCAGAACCCCTAGTTGCTAATACATTTTCAGGATTTATCTTAGAATAATTTGCATATCTTAATATCATGTTTTTAGGTTGAGACTCAGGATATCTATTCAAATTGCTATTTTTAAATTTATATTTAATAGAAATAGGAGATTCATTTGCATTTAACCATATATTTCCTTTTCCACCTATTCTTCTTGCTGACTGATAAGGAGTAAAATTAAGCAAGTGAGGTCGAACTAACTTTTCAATGTTAAATATCATATCTTTCCTTTAATGAATTTAAATAGTCTATTCTAACTTTTACTGCATTATAATGTTCCATCATTTTTTCTTTTTTCGCTAAAGTTTGAACAGTAAAGGCTAAATTTTTTAATCCTCTCTTATTAAGTTTTTGAACATTGATTCTTTTTTGAAAATCTAATACAGATAAACCAGAACGAGTATTTACCGAACCAGAAGTAGGTAAAACATGATTAGTTCCTGATGCATAATCTCCAACAGAAACAGGAGACCATTTTCCTAGAAAAATTGAACCTGCATTAACAATTTCTTTCAATTCTTTTTCAGGAGAACGGGTTTGAATTATTAAATGTTCAGGACCATATCTATTCACTATATTAATACATTCTGACATGTTTTTTGAATAAATTATTTTACTATTCATAATAGATTCTTTAATTCTGTTCGAATTACAAATAGAATTCATTTTTTTTAATAAAATTGATAAAGTAGAAATGGCCATTTTTTTACATGAAGTAACTAAAAAAACTTGAGAAGAAGAACCATGTTCTGCTTGAGAACATAAATCAGAAACTATAAATTCAGGATTAGCGGTATGATCTGAAAGCACTAAAAGTTCTGAAGGACCAGCTATCATATCAATATCAACATTACAAAAAGATTTACTTACTTGCAATTTTGCTTCGGTAACATATACATTTCCAGGTCCAAATATTTTATCAACCTTAGGCATAATTTTAGTACCGAAACTTAATCCCGCTATAGCCTGTGCTCCACCTACCTGAAATATTTTATTTACCCCACATAATTTAGATACATATAGCAATTCTTTAGAAATCGGAGGTGGAGAACAAATAACAATATTTTTACAACCAGCAATATTAGCTGGTATTGCTAACATTAAAGCAGTGGAAAATAACGATGTAGATCCTCCAGGAACATACAATCCAACTGATTCAATAGGCAACACCAATTGAGAACATTTAATACCTGGTTGTATTTCAACTTCGTAATCTAACTTTCGTTTTAATTTATGAAACAATTTTATATTTTTAAAAGCAATTAATATTGAATCTTCAACATCACGACTTATATTTAATGAATTCAATGAAATTTTTTTCAGATTTAAAGAAAAATCTTTAACTTCAATCTTATCAAATATTTTTGAATATTTATTTATTGCTTTATCTCTAAATTGATAAACATTATTAATAATTTCCGAAACAATTTTACTAACTGAATTTGAATTTTTTAAATAAGGTCTAATTAAAATTTTATTTTTTTCTTCTAAATTTAATTTATCCCAAAAAACAATATTTTTTTTTATCATATTATTTACTCCATCATTTTCTCGATTGGTAAAACTAATATAGAACTAGCTCCTAATATTTTTAATTTTTCCATTGTTTCCCAAAATATAGTTTCACTACTTACAACATGCATAGCAACTTTTGTTTGATCATTTGCCAATTTTAAAATTGTTGGATTTTCAGCTCCGTGTAATAAAGAAGTTACTTCTTCTAATTTAGAAATAGGAACATGTAACATAATATATTTAGACTCCTTTGCTTTGATAACTCCTTGAATACGAGTGATTAATTTATCAATTATATTTTTTTTAAAAATTGATATTTCCTGTAGTCCGCTAATTAGACATGCAGAAGATACATATACAGTTTCTACTTCATATAAACTATTTTCTTTAAGAGTAGCTCCTGTAGAAACTAAGTCACATATCGCATCTGCTAAATTCAATCTTGGAGCAACTTCTACCGACCCATTTAAAGAACATAACTTAAATTGAATTTTTTTCTTGTCCAAAAAATTTTTTAATAAATTAGGATATGAAGTAGCAATACGTTTATTTTGAAAGTAATCTAATCCACTATACTCGATATTCAATGGTATTGATAATGATAATCTACACGTTCCGAAATCAAGGTTGCATAGAACTTTTAACAAACTTTTTTTGAATTTCTCTTTTTGTTCTAAAAAAATTTCTTTTAATACATTTTTTCCTACAATACCTAAATCTACTACTCCCTCAACTACCAGTCCAGGAATATCATCATCTCTAACATACATAACATCAATAGGCATATTCTCAGCAAAAAAAATTAAACCTTTCTGCTGTAAATTAATTTTGATACCACAACGAGTTAATAATTCCTTAGAATCATCACTCAATCTACCTGATTTTTGCATCGCAATTCTAACGCGATGATTTTTTTTTAGCATTATTTTTTACCTCATCTAAAAATTGAACAAATTGTTAGAAGAACATATCTATTAAAAATAAAAAACATTTCTATAATTTACTTAAAAAAAAACCCATTTAAAATTAGAAATTAATATTCAAAACAAAAAATAATTTTACAAAAATTATTCTTAACAATGAAAATATTGAAATATTTAAACTGAACAATCAATTAATACAATTAAGGCAGCTGCATCACCCAAACTTTTAGGCGCTTGACGAAATGCAATAATATCTGGATGTTGAGACAACCAAAATGACGTCTGTTTTTTAAGAATATTTTTTCCATGCCCATGTACTATAGAAGCACAAAAAATGTTTTCTTCAAGACAAACAGAAATTAACACCCCTAATTCTTTTTTAGCTTGTAATTGATTCAATCCATGTAAATCAAGAGTGATTTCCGGAATATATTCTCCTATTTTAATTTTTCTTAATTCATCTTTATCGCTTTTATTTCGAATATACGAAATAGGATCGTATTTAATATCATAGTTTGAATTATTACTAGATAATAAATGAGAATTAAGATCGTATTCAAACATTTTTCGTTTTGAAAAAAAGGAACTTTTTTCATAACAATTTTTATAATGAAAAATAGTGTCTTGTTTAATTTTACTAATGTCTTTAAAAGATTCTCGAAATGAAGAAAAATCATTAAATAAAAATGTTTTATTATTTTGCATATTTTTTTTAATTACCATAACATCTTTTGTATAAAATATTGTTAAAATTAAATGATTTTTAAAACTTTTATATTATAAATAATTAAATGAATAATAATTTTATTATAACTAAATATTTTTATATTATAGCAAAAATTTAATTTTTAAATTAAAAAAATAATATACTACTATTTTAAAAAATAAGGATTAAAAAAAAATGGCTGGAAACTCTATTGGAAAAAATTTTTGTGTTACCACTTATGGTGAATCTCATGGAGAATCATTAGGTTGTATCATTGATGGAGTTCCCCCTGGGTTAAAATTAAGTAATCAAGATCTACAAAAAGAACTTAATAGAAGAAAACCAGGAAATTCTATTTATACCTCTCCAAGAAAAGAAGCTGATAAAGTAAAAATACTTTCAGGAGTATTTAACAATATTACTACAGGTACTAGTATTGGATTAATAATACATAATACTGATCAAAGAACCAAAGATTATAAAAATCATGAAACTTTGTTTCGACCAGGACATGCTGATTATACTTACTATAAAAAATACGGAATTAGAGACTATAGAGGTGGAGGTCGTTCTTCTGCTAGAGAAACAGCAATGAGAGTAGCAGCAGGAGCAATAGCAAAAAAATATTTATTTGAAAAACATAATATTATTATTAGAGGATATTTAGCTCAATTAGGAAATATTATTTGTCATTTAAAATCTTGGGAAGAAACTAATAAAAATCCATTTTTTTGTGCTGATATCGAAAAAATAGATCAACTTAAATTAATTATTCGAAAACTTAAAAAAGAAGGAAACTCTATAGGAGCAAAAATAATTATAGTTTCAGAAAACGTTCCAATTGGATTAGGAGAGCCTGTATTTGATCGATTAGATGCTGATTTAGCACATGCTTTAATGAGTATCAATGCAGTAAAAGGTGTAGAAATAGGAGATGGATTCTCTGTAATTAATCAAAAAGGTTCTCAACATAGAGATGAGATGAACAATAAAAAATTTATGAGTAACCATTCTGGAGGAATACTTGGAGGAATTAGTAATGGAGAACCAATTATTACTAAAATAGCATTAAAACCTACTTCTAGCATAAGAATTCCTGGAAAAACTGTTAATGTTAATGGAGAAAATACTTTAATTTCTACTAAAGGAAGACACGATCCCTGTGTTGGAATAAGAGCAGTTCCAATTGCTGAAGCGATGACTGCAATTATTTTGATGGATCATTTATTAAGATATAAAGCACAATGTAATAATATTTAATTCTATAAAAAAATAATAAAAAAAATGTATATTTAATATTTTTACATTAAACATATATATTATTATTTATTTCGAAATTTAAATGTATAAACATCGCTAAATCAATCGTTTAGCGACGTTTATACTATAATTAAATATCAAAATTACTTATAACCTTACCTATAATAATTTTGTAAAAACTAAATTTTTGAATAAATTCTTTGTGCATCAAATTTTATTTTTTCTAAAAAGTTCTAAATTCAAGTATAAAATTTCTAACTCTTTATTCTTTATATAGTAAAAACATATAAAAAAACAATAACATTGATATTATGATTATATCTTTCTAAAAATTTAAATTTTATGTATCATAAAACTACTATTCAAATTTCTCGAGATAAAATATGAATACTTTACAATTCTAAAAATAAAAAATATTAAATTACTTAATGAAAAAATAATTTTTTAATTTTACTTTTAAAATTATTTAAAATCTTGCAAAATTAATCATGTGTTAAGCATACAATCTTCTATTTGCTTTTTACATACCTTTCAAACGTACTATATAAAATTTATTTTTGGGAAAAACTAAAAATGTTTAAAGGAAGTATTGTAGCTCTTATTACGCCAATGGATGAAAAAGGAAACATTTGTAAAAATAGTTTAAAACGATTAATTAATTACCATATTGAATCTGGAACAAATGCTATAGTATCTGTAGGAACAACAGGAGAATCGGCAACTTTAAATCAAAATGAACATAGTAACTTAATTATGCATACTGTAGAAATAGCTAATGGGAAAATTCCTATAATTGCAGGAACTGGAGCTAATGCTACATCAGAAGCAATTCTATTAACTCAAAAATTAGAAAATTCTGGAATTTCTGGTTGTTTAAGTGTTACCCCTTATTATAATCGTCCTACTCAAAAAGGACTGTATCAGCACTTTAAATTAATTTCAGAAAGTACTAAAATTCCTCAAATTCTTTATAATGTACCTTCTCGAACAGGTTGTGATTTATTGCCAAAAACTGTAATTAAATTATCTAAACTTAAAAACATTATAGGTATAAAAGAAGCCTCGGGAGATTTATCTAGAGTAAACAACATCAAACAATACGTTTCTCAAAATTTTTTATTATTTAGCGGAGATGATGCAACTGCTCTTGATTTTATTCAATTAGGAGGAAATGGAGTAATTTCAGTCACTGCAAATATTGCAGCAAAAGAAATGTCTAAAATGTGCAATTTAGCTTTAAATAAAAATTTTTTTTCTGCCAGAAAAATCAACGAAAAATTAATGGATTTACATGAAATATTATTTGTTGAACCAAATCCAATGCCTATCAAATGGGCAGCTAAAAAACTAAATTTAATTTCAAGTGATACCCTTAGACTTCCTATGATATCAATTTCTAAATCTACTAAAATTATTTTAGAAAATATTTTAAATAAAATAAAATTATCATATTAAAAAACAACAAATTAAAATTTTTTTACCTTTAAAAAAATTTAAAAAACGTGAAATATTTATTTGAATTAAACTTTTTAAATGATTTTTTAAATTAAATGAAATTAATTAAATTTAAAAAAATACAAATTTAAAATAAACAAACTTATTTCTTAAATTTTAAGGTAAAAATTTAATCTAGAGCATCTTAATGATGCTCTACAATTTTAAGAAATTAAATTAATAATTTATCCATTATTCTTTGATAAATTTGACTTAAAATAGACAAATCTTCGATTTTTACTTGCTCATTGACTTGATGTATAGTTTTATTTATTAAACCAAGTTCAACTATTTCTGCACCTATTAATGAAATAAATCGACCATCTGAAGTTCCTCCAGAAGTCGATAATCTTGATTTTATTTTATTAACAAATTGAACAGCCTCGGTAACTGTTTTAGTTAGTACACCTGGTGAAGTAAAAAAAGGATAACCTGAAACTTTCCATTTAATAGAATATTTTATTCTATATTTGAACAGTATTTTTTCAACAAAATGTTTTATTTCATTTACATTAATAACAGGACTGAATCGTATATTAAATACCATAGATAATTCGTCTGGAACAACATTTTCTGAATTTGAATCAGATCTAATCTTAACTATTTGTATGCTTGTAGAAGGGAAAAAATTATTTCCAGTATCAAATTCATGATTTATTAATCGAAATAAAAAAGGTATAGTTTTATGTATAGAATTATCAAAAGATTTCGGATAAGCAACATGACCTTGAATTCCAAAAACTTTTAAATGTGCTGTTATTGAGCCTCTACGTCCATTTTTTATAAAGTCTCCAATCACTTTAGTACTAGATGGTTCGCCTAAAATACAATAATCTATTTTTTCTTTCTGAGAAATTAAATTCTCAATTACTGCTTTAGTACCATCAATAGCATTTGATTCTTCATCAGAAGTTATTAGAAAAGATATTCGATTTTTATGATTAGGATTTAAATAAACAAATTTTTCAGCAGCTATTATCATAGCTGCTAGAGCTCCTTTCATATCAATAGCACCTCTTCCAAAAAGAATATTTTTTTCAATTACCGCATCAAACGGAGGAAATTTCCAAAGTTTTTTTTTACCTGCAGGCACTACATCAGTGTGTCCAGCAAATGTCAAAGTTTTTCCTTTACCTCGAAAAGCCCAAATATTAGAAGTGTTGTTAATATTTATATGTTTAATCGTAAACCCAATAGATCTCAATCTATTTGCTATAATTTCTTGACAACCCAAATCTAATGGACTTATGGAAGGTATAGAGATTAATTTTCTAGCCAATTTAACAATAGGAAAATTCTTCATACAACGCCTTTAAAAAAATAATAATTCAAATATTTTTGTTTATTTTTTGTATATAAGAATATAATTCTCATTTTTTATTTTTTAAACTTAATAAACTATATTATTAACAATTTAAAAATAACTTAATTTTTTTAACTATATGCTCTACCGTAAATCCAAATTTAGAAAATAAAACTTCTCCAGAAGCAGAATCTCCATATCGATTAATCCCTATTATTTTTCCTTCTAAACCAACATACTTATGCCAGAAATCTGTTATTCCAGCTTCGATAGCTATTCTTTTTTTAATTTTTTTAGGAAAAAGATATTGTTTATATTCTTTACTCTGTTCTTCAAATTTATCAGAAGATGGCATTGAAATCACTCTGCAAGAATACCCTAATGCATCTATTTTTTTAGATACTTTTAAAGTTAAAAATAATTCAGAACCTGTAGAAATTAAAATTAAATTAGGTTGACATTTTTCAGCCTCTTTAATAATATACGCACCTTTAGAAACATTCTCTAACTCTTTGTTTGTCCTTTTAAATTGTTTTAAATTTTGCCTAGATAAAATTAATGCAGTTGGACCTTTTTTTCTTTCTATAGCGAATTTCCAAGCTACTGCTGTTTCAACTTGATCACTAGGCCTCCATACACTTAAGTTAGGTGTTAATCTCAAATGAGATAATTGTTCGATTGGTTGATGGGTAGGACCATCTTCTCCTAATCCTATAGAATCATGAGTATAAATAAAAATTTGTTGAATTTTCATTAATGCAGCCATCCTAATCGCATTTTTTGCATATTCTGAAAAAACTAAAAAAGTCGCTGAATAAGGTATAAATCCTCCATATACGGAAATTCCATTAGAAATTGCTGTCATTCCAAACTCTCTAACTCCATAATGTATGTAATTTCCATTATGATTATTTTTTATCGAAACAGAATTACTATGCATAGTTAAATTACTAGGAGATAAATCAGCAGAACCTCCGATTAATTCTGGTAAAATTTTTCCAATAAATGACAAAATTTTTTGGGAAGACTGCCTTGTTGCAATAATTTCAGGATTGTTTTGTAATTCATTAATAAAAAAATTCATTTTTTTATTCCAATTTTCAGGTAATAAATTACAAATTCTTCTTTTATATTCCAACGATAATTTTGGATATTCCTTTTTATAATTTTTTAGAATATCTTTCCATTTTTTTTCTAATACTTGACCTTTTTTCTGGGCATTCCAAACGTTATACATATCTTCAGGAATAAAAAACTCTGGATATTTCCAACCTATATTTTTTTTTGTTAAATTTGATTCCACTTTTCCTAAAGGAGCACCATGAACAATTTCTCGATTAGATTTGTTCGGAGAACCAAAACCTATAATCGTTTTACAAATGATTATTGAAGGCTTTTTAACATTTTTTTTTGCTTCTAAAATCGCATTAAAAATCGATTTAGAATTATGCCCATCTACATTTTCAACTACATGCCAATTATATGCTTCAAATCGTTTTTTTATATTCTCACTAAACCAATTAACTACTGGACCATCAATAGATATTTTATTGCTATCATAAAAAACTATTAATTTTCCTAATTCTAAAGTTCCAGCTAATGAACAAGATTCATGCGAAATTCCTTCCATTAAACAACCGTCGCCAACAAAGGCCCATGTATAATGATCTACTATAGAATAATCTTGTCGATTAAAATATGCTCCTAAAGTACGTTCAGCAATAGCTATTCCAACTGCATTGGCTAATCCTTGTCCTAAAGGACCGGTTGTTACATCGATTCCTTCTGTAGAACCTAATTCAGGATGTCCTGGTGTTTTTGAACCTAATTTTCTAAAATTTTTTAATTCATCCATAGATAAGTTATAACCGGTAAGATGTAAAATACTATATAATAAAGCTGAGGCATGTCCGTTAGAAAGAACAAATCGATCCCGATTAGGCCACTTAGGATTTAATGGATTATGTTTGAAAAAATCTCTCCATAATACTTCCATTATATCTGCCATTCCCATTGGAGCACCAGGATGTCCGGAGTTAGCTTGCTCTATAGCGTCTATACTTAACGCTCGAAGTGAATTAGCTAATTCTTTTCTTGAATACATAATAATCCTTATAAATAAATTTAATAATCGAAATAAATCTTGAAAAAAATATTTTTTTTAACTAAAACTTTTTGGAAAATGTTTTTTCTAATTTTTCTTGATCTTCCGAAAATTTTCGAATTCCCTCAGACAATTTTTCAACAGCCATAGGGTCTTCATTATGATCCCATCTAAACTCAGATTCTGATAGAATACTACTATCTTTACAGTATTTTTTTTCATCTTTCAAAATTTGTTCAACATTCCCTGGTTTAATTTCTAATTCTTTTAACAATTCAGGGGAAATCGTCAAACAATCGCATCCTGCTAACGCTAATATCTGTTCGATTCTTCTGAAACTAGCTCCCATAACGATTGTTTTATAATTATTTTCTTTATAATATTTATAAATTTTTTTAACAGACTTTACTCCTGGATCATTTTCAACTAAATATGTTTTAGTAGGAAATTTTGATTGATACCAATCGTAGATTCTTCCTACAAAAGGAGAAATTAAAAATACTTCAGCTTCTGCACATGCTCTAGCTTGAGCAAATGAAAATAATAAAGTTAAATTACAATTAATATTATCTTTCTTTAGTTCTTTAGCAGCACAAATACATTCCCAAGTAGCTGCTACTTTAATTAAAATTTTAGATCGTTCGATACCTTCTTCTTCATACATTCTTATAATCGAATGTGCTTTTTCAATACATTGATCTTTATTAAAAGATAATCTAGCATCTATTTCAGTCGAAATTTTTCCAGGTATATATTTTAATATTTCAGCACCTATTAAAACTGAAATTTTTTCACTAGCATTAACAACTTTCTTTTGATAATTTCCTCCTTTTAATTTAGCATATTTCAAAGCTGAAATAATAAGATGTTGATAAGCATGTAAATTAATTGCTCGTAAAATAAGAGTTGGATTAGTAGTTGCATCTTTAGGTTGATATTTTTTAATAAATTTAATATCTCCTGTATCTGCTACAACAGTTGTAATTTTTTTTAAACTTCGTAATTGATTCATTATGAATAAAAACCTCTTTTAGAATTAAATATAAATTTAAAAAAATAATGAATTTTATTAAATATTTTTTAGTATTTAGTTTCATTTAATTTTTTTAAAGATTAAGAAAAAAATTTTTTATAATTAATGATGCGTTAGTACCTCCAAATCCAAAGCTATTTGACATAATAGTATTAACTCTAGAATTTATAAAATTTTGTACTATCGGAAATTTTTTAGCATTAGGATCCAAGTTAAAAATATTAATACTTGGTACAATAAATCCGTATTTTAACATTAAAATAGAATAAATTAATTCATGTACACCTGAAGATCCCAATGAATGACCAGTTAAACTCTTTGTAGAGGAAATAAATGGAATTTTTTTTTTAAATATTTGCTCGATAGCAATTAGTTCAGATATATCTCCTACTTTAGTAGAAGTAGCGTGTGTATTTAAATAATCTATTGGATAATTTATTTCATTTAATGCTAGTTTCATACATTGAAAAATTCCTTTAACTGAAGGTTTCACCATATTTTTTCCATCTGAACTAAAACCATACCCTACTATTTCAGCATATATTTTTGCATTTCTAGATATAGCATGATTTAATTCTTCTAGCACTAAAATACCAGACCCTTCAGATATAACAAAACCATCTCTGTCAAAATCATAAGCTCTAGAAGCTTCTTTAGGATTATGGTTTCTTTTTTTAGATAGCACTCTCATTGCATCAAATTTTAATATCAATTCTTTATTTAATGACTCTGATCCACCCGAAAAAATAATATCTTGCTTACCACATTTAATCAATTCATAAGCGTTTCCTATACAATGAGCTGAACTAGCACAAGCAGAACTGATCGAATAACTGATTCCATAAATATTAAAAAAAGTAGAAAGACAAGAAGAAATATTCGATGTCATTGTTTGTATTAAAGAATAAGTACTAAATTTTTTTTTTTGTTTTGTTATTTTTTTATTTTTGAATAAATTAAATTTAGAAAAAAAATTTATAGAAGAACCTACAATAATTCCTACACGAGGATTTCGTTGAAAAACATTTTCTTTTAAGTTAGCATCTTTAATAGCTTCCAACATTGTTAAATAAGCATATGCTGAAGAAAAATTCATAAATCGAATTTTTTTATTACAAATTTTACTTAAAATATCCATATTATTTTTTATATTACCGAAGATTTGACTTTGAGCACCTATTTTTTTCATAAAATTAGAAAATACTATGCCTGAACTTTGTTTTTTTAACGAAATCAATACATCTTTACTATTATTTCCTATACTAGAAATAATACCTAACCCCGTAATAACAACTCTTTTCACGTAAAATATACCTTATAGTAAATATATGTCTATACATAATCAAAAAAATAAATGAGTATTTTAAAGTTTTTTTATAAAAACTTTTAAATTATTTTATAATTTAAAATACTTATAAAAAAAATACTTTTATGCATAAAATTAAAAAAAATTATATATACATTCAAAATACCCTAATTTTACTTAAAATTATCTTTTTATTCCTTTAAATAGAAAAGCTATTTTAAAAAATAAAATCAATTCAAAAATATTAATTTTTAATTGTTTATGATAGAATTAAATTCTTTAAATAAATCTTTATACTTCTTATTTTATAAAAAAATCTTAAGCTTAAAACTAACTAGTAAAAACCAAATTTGTAATAAACATATTTTTTAAAAAGAAGTTGACTGAATAGTCGCTGCTGATTTAATTTAAATGATCAGGAGAGGAAAGTCCGGGCTCCAAAAGGGCTAAAAGTGCCAGGTAACGCCTGGGAGGTGTAAACCTACGAATAGTGCAACAGAAAAAAACCTCCAATTTTTTTAAATGTTAAAAATTTGGGAAGGGTGAAAAGGTGAGGTAAGAGCTTACCGCAAGATTAGTAATAATTTTGGCAGTGTAAACTCCACTTGGAGCAAAGCTAAACAAGGTAAATAATTATTTTAGCCCTTACTTAAAAACCTGGGTAAGCTGCTCGAACTAATAAGTGATTATTAGTCTAGATAAATGACTATTTAAAACAAAACCCGGCTTATAGGTCAACTTCTATAATTTAAATAATCATGTTATAAATGAAGATAAACACAAAACATTTCTATTAACTTCCTGATATTTGAATGTTTGATACAAGAACCGAACCACATTGTATGCTATTTCGTTTATCAATATCGTCGTTACTTATTCCTTCTATATTAAGAAATAAATTTTTTAAATTTCCAGAAATAGTAATTTCATTTACAGGATATTGAATCTCACCATTTGAAACCCAAAATCCTACAGCACCATAAGAGAAATCTCCTGTTATCAAATTGGTTCCGCTTCCTAATAATTCAGTTATTAAAAGTCCTGAATTCATCATTTTGAGTAATTCTTTAAAATTTAATTTTAAAGTTGAACAAATTTTCCAATTATGAATTCCTCCCGAATTTCCAGTACTTAATTTTCCTAATCTTCTTCCTGAATAACTATTTAATAACCATGTATTTAATATTCCATTTTCAATAATATACTGAAATTTAGTTTTTACCCCCTCATCATCAAACGGTTTAGATGCAATTCCTTTTTTTAAATTTGGATCTTCTTGAATATTTAACCAATGAGGAAATATTTTTTTTCCTAAATAATTTAACAAAAACGTTGAATTTTTATATACATTTATTCCTTTAATTGCCTCAGAAAAATGAAAAAAAATACTAGCTGCTACATCAGGATTCAATATAACCGAAGATTTTATTGTTTTGATTTTGATAGGGGATAATCTAGATAAAGCCTTTTCTGCACTTTTTTTACCTATCCAAATTGGATTTTGAATTTCTTTCATATCTCGAACATAAGAATATTCATAATCTCTTTGCATATCAAATTTGTCTTTTGCAACCACGCAACTAGATAAAGAATATTGACTTGTATGATACGCTTGAATCATATTGTGCGTATTACCAAATACTTTTGTAGTAATACAAGCATTGAAAGAAATTCCTTCTGTATTTATAATTCTTTTATCAAAATTGAAAGCTGCTTCTTCGGCTAATTTTAAAAAATTTTTTACTTTATCTAATTCAAAAATCCAAGGATAAAATAAATCTATCTTTTCCATTTTAAACGCTAATAACTCTATTTCAGGTAAACTAGAAAAAGGATCTGAATTTGTATTCTTTGAAATGCTAATCGCACCTTCAATAATCTTTTTTATTCCATTCATACTTAAATCAGAAGAAGAAGCAGTCCCTGTTTTATTATTATTAAAAACCGTAACAGTTAAACTTGATCCATTATGAAATTCTATGTTTTCTATTTTTCCAAATCTTAAATTCATAGTAATACCAGTACTTTTTAAAATTGTTATTTCAGAACCATCTATTCTATTTCTAACAAGATTTAAAATTGTTCTTATTCTGTTTTTAAATAACGATTCTTCTACTTTTGTTGAATGAAAAATATTCATAAAGAATTCCTTTTATTAAAAATAATTAAAATAATTCATTTTTAGAATTTTTTGTTCTTTTAAAAAACTTTAACAAATATTTTTTATCGATGCTAGAATTTTAATTCTTTAATTTCAAAATTAATTTTTTATTAAATAAAAAAATTTATTTAGTTTAAGAATCAAAAAATAAAAAAATTGTTTTTTTTTCATTTTTTTTGTTATTATAAATAATAATTTAAACACATATAAAAATTAAATAAAGATTAAGAAAAATTATGAATTTAAATATAATTCCATCCGGAAAAAAAATTCCTGAAAACATTTATGTTATTATTGAAATATCTTCTAATTCAAACCCTATAAAATATGAAGTAAATAAAAAAACAGGAGTTCTTTTTGTAGATCGATTTATTCCAACTCCAATGTTTTATCCATGTAATTATGGATATATCAATAAAACAAAATCCGAAGATGGAGACCCTTTAGACGTTTTAATACCTTCACCTTACCCAATTTTAGAAGGTTCGGTTATTTTGTGTCGTCCTGTAGGGTTGCTTAAAATGATAGATGAAAACGGAAAAGATAATAAAATTATAGCTGTTCCTCATGAACATATCACAGATATTTATAACAATATAAAAGACGTAGATGATATTTCTAAAGATTTAAAATCAAAAATTACACATTTTTTTTTACATTATAAAGATCTTGAACCAGGAAAATGGGTAAAAAATATTCAATGGTGTAATCAAAAAGAAGCAAAAAAAGAAATCCTATTTTGTTTAAAATAAAAATTTTTTCTTAAATTAAAAACTAAATAATAGAATTTTTTTTTAATTCTTAACTATTTTCAATATTTTTATATTTTTATTAAGGTAAAACCGAAATGTCTAAAATTTGCAAAATAACAGGAAAAAAACCAATGTCTGGAAATAACCGGTCTCATTCTATGAATGCTACCAAAAGAAAATTTTTACCTAATTTACAATCTCACAGATTCTGGATTAGTAAAGAAAAAAAATTTATAAAACTAAAAATTTCAACAAAAGCTATTCGTTTAATTGACAAAAAAGGTATACAATTTTTTCTTAACAAAAATAAAAAGATATAAAACTTTTTATAAATCATTAAAATAAAAAATTGGAGAAAATCATGGCTAAAAAAATTAGAGAAAAAATAAAATTAGTTTCTTCTAGCGGTTCTGGACATTACTATACCACAACTAAAAATAAAAGATCAAAATTAACAAAATTAGAATTAAAAAAATATGATCCAAAAATAAAAAAACATGTCTTATATACTGAAAAAAAAATAAAAAAATAATTTTTTTGCTAGAAATTATAGCTGATTCAATAAATTAAAAAAATATTCGTTAAATTTAAATGACATTATAGATACAATATAATATATCATTAAAATACCTACTAATAATATGATAGGAATTCCAATTGAAAAAACAGATAACTGATAACAAATACGATTTAAAATAGAAATTATTATATTTACTAATAATAAACATATTACTATTGGAAAAATAAACATTAAACTTTCTAACAAAATTGCATTAAAAAAAACAACTAAATTAAAAAATATTCTTTTTGAAAAAAAAATGTTTTGTATAGGAAAAAACTGAAAACTTTTAACAATTAAATTTATTATTATAATATGACCATTAAATGAAAAAAATAAAAAACTTGTAAATAAATTCATAAATCTTGAAATAACCAAACTATTTAAGTTTGAATTAAAATCAAACATAGCAGAGAAAGATAGTCCCATTTGTATACTTATGATTTCTCCTGCTATTTTAGAAACTGAAAAAATTAAATTTAAAACATGACTTATCATCATTCCTATGACAATTTGTTCTAATATAATTAAAAAACTTTTTAACGAAAAAAAAACAATATCTTCAGAAAATTGGCCTGATTTCAAGATAAAACTAGTTAATATTGAAAACAAAAATTTAGTTTTATAACTTATAATTCTATTATTCAATACTGAAACAGTCATAATAAATGAATAAATTCTAATTACAGAATAAATATAAAAATTTAGATCTTGTAAAAAATTATATAAATTGTCATCTAACATTTTTAATTATTCAACTGAAAACCATTGAACAAAAAATAAAAAAATTCTTTAATTATTCTTAACATCCAAGGTCCTAAAAAAAATAAAGTTATAATAACCGAAATCATCTTAGGTATAAAAGATAACGTTTGTTCATTAATTTGAGTTACAGCTTGAAAAACCCCAACTACCAAACCCGTTATTAACGATACTAATAATAACGGTAAAGATAACATTAATGTTACTTTTAAAGCTTCTTTAAAAATTGTTACAACATATTCAGAAGACATATAATTCCTTTTTTTAATAATTTTATTTTGTAAAAATTTTGCATTAAAAATATAGTAAAAATTAAATATGAAAACTATTTGATAATGAAAAAACTAACAATTGCCAACCATCAACTAAAACAAATAACATTAATTTCAATGGTAGGGAAATAGTTGATGGAGGAACCATCATCATGCCTAATGACATTAGAACACTAGCTACTACTAAATCTACTATTAAAAAAGGAATAAAAATAGTAAACCCAATTTGAAAAGCAGCTTTTAATTCACTTATAATAAAAGAAGGTAATAAAATATTCATAGGAACATCTATTTTTTTTTGAAAAGTAAATTCATGAGAAAGATTAGAAAAAGCAATAAGATCAGATTCTTTCACTTGATTTAACATAAATTTTTTAAAAGGATTTATACTTTTTTCTATAGTTTCCTTTATTGTGATTTTATTTTCTGAAAAAGGAACGTACCCTATTTTATAAGATTCATTCAAAACCGGAGACATAATAAAAAAAGTTAAAAAAAGTGAAAGACCTACTATTATTTGATTAGAAGGAGAATTTGGTATTCCTAAAGCATTTCTTAATAAACTGAAAACTATGATAATTCTTGTAAAACTAGTCATCATTAATAAAAATGCCGGTAAAAATGTTAATAAAGCTATCAATATGAATGTTTTAAGAGAAGACGGAAAATATTCATACTTATTATTCAATATATCATTAAAAAATGAACTTTGGGTATTTCCATAAGCTGTTGATGAAATAAAACAAGGAAAAAAACAAAATAATTGGAAAATATTAGTTTTTTTAAAAAAAAAATAATTATTTTTTTTTAGCATTTTTATCACCTTGAAGAAATGATTTCTTATTACATATTCGATATTGAGGTAAAATTTTATGTAAACAAGTAATACTTTTTTTGGTTATACCTAATATTAATAATATTTGATTATATTTAATTATTAATATATATTCACTTGGTCCTATAAAAGTTTTAGCAATAATTTGAATATGTTTATTATTTTTAAATTTAAGTATATTTTTAATTTTCAACAAAAATAAAAAAATTATCATTGCTAAAAGCATTAGTACTATTAATAATAAAAAATCTTTAGGTTGAATAATCTTGTTTTGAAAAAACAAATAATTTTCTAATGAATGTATTATTTTTTGCATGAATAACTTACCTAATTTAAATATAAATTTCAAAAAAAAATTAATTTTTTTAATTATTTATTCAATAACTCTTTTTTTAAAAGATGATTTTTAATTTAAAAATCATAATTTTTTAAGTGAAAAAATTTTATATATTAATCTTTCTAACAATCTATTATCTTCATCTTTTATTATGTTAAATAACTAATTTATTAATGTTTTTTGATTAAAATAATGCTTTAAAAAATTTAACTTACTTAAAACTTTTTTAAAAAAATACTGAATTTATGAAAACATTTTTATGAAAATCTTAAAATTATATCTCTAAATATTTTATTCAATAAATATGTTTAACGTTATATTTAAAAAAAATTTTTAATAATTTTTATTCTAATCAAAAACTGAAAGAAGTAAAATTTATGTTGAACTCAACTTCTTAATATTATGAAAAATTCAAATGTAAAAAAACCCATTCAATAAAAAAATATTTTCTTTAATTTAAATTTAATTTTAAAAAAAAATAAAGTTATAAAATCGTTGTTGAAAATCAAATACTAAAAATTTATTTCTTTTTTTATTAATAATTTAAAAAAAAATTCTTTTAGCATTTTTTTAAAAAAAATTATGATCTTTTTCTTATAAGAAAACATAAATTTAATAAAATTAAACAAAGTAAAAAAAGAAATATATATCCTATACTCTTATATTCTAAAAAAAAATTAAATCCATTTAAAGGATGGACCGTTATTTTAGATTCTTTTAAATCATTATTTGAAAATAAAGCACTAACGATATTAATCTGATCGCCTCTTTTCAAGGAATATCCTACAGCACCAGAAATTAATTTTTTTATTTTATTTAAATCAGAATCAGAGATTGATTTTTTTTTATTAAGTCCATTTTTTAAATAATTAATAACTACTCCTATTGATAATTTCTTAATTTTTCCAGTGCTTACTCTAATATGTGATATTGAACGATTTAATTCATAATTAATAATTTTATTATTAAAATCACGAACATTTAAAAAATTTAAAAAATCAATATTGTTTTTTTTCTGAAAAATAACATTTTTTTCTAATTCTTTTCGACTAAATACATCTTTTTCAGAATTATGTAACGAAAGTTTTCTTGTTGATAAAATTAATTCTTTTAATGCTTCAAGATATTTTGAAATGACTTTTTCGTCAATAGAATTTTCTTCTGATCTAATTGATTGATGACCTTTTTCCAAATTTGGGGAATAACTTTCGTTTGTTCTTTCTTTTTCATTAAAATCTATTTGTGCTGTAACTTCAACTTGTATATTTTTAGACCCAAAAATAGGAATCAAAAGAGACTTTATTTTTTTTTTATATTTAGATTCTATATTTGAAATATATTTATTTTTAAAATCATCAAAAAAACTTAGCTGTGCATTTGAATCATCTAATAATCTTCCAAACTGATCTAATATCATAACTTTTTTGACAGATAACCCTGTTATACTATTCGAAACTAAATTTTTAATAGCATTTATTTGTTCTAAATTCAATGAAAAGTTTGGTTTAAGTTCTAAAAAAACTGATGCTGAAGGTTCTTTTTTTTCTTCCATAAATAAAGAAGATTTAGGCCAAGCTATATGAACTCGAGCATTATTAACCAAAATTAATTTTTGAATAGTTTTAGAGAGTTCTCCTTCCAAGGCGCGTTCATAATTAATTCTTTCATTAAATTGACTAATTCCAAATTTTTGATTATCTAATAATTCAAATCCTACTTCTTTTTTTTCAGAAGAAGAGTTTTTAAACAAAAAATTTTTCGTGTTTTCTAGTTTTTCTGTAGGAACTAATAAACTATTAGAATCTTTTGAAAATCTATACGGAATTTTAGAATCTTCCAACTTATTTATGAAAACTTGTTTTTCTTCATTAGACAAATTTGAATATATTACAGAATATTTAGAAGAATTATTCCACAAAAAAAAAATGATCATTCCTGATAATATTAAAAAAGCAATAAAAAATAAAATCCTATAGTCATTAATTAAATTTTTTGTAATAAAATTTATTTTTTGTCTAATTTTTTGGTACATATCTTGAATATGATTTATTTTCATAAAAATCACCCTATAACTAAACTATTTTTTTTATTTATTCGATTTATTTTTTAGAATCAAGAAAATTTTTCTTATCATTTACCAAAAAAAAGTTGAAAAATTTTTCTTACAAATTATAATCTTGAATAAACTAAAAAATAATTTCAAAAAACAATGTTGATTACAACAAATAACAATTGTGAATCACTTTACACTGATAAAATAAAAAATCTAAAAATAAAAGAAACTATCAAATTTAAAAAATTTATCACCTTTCCTCAAGAAAAAAATAAAAAAATTAATATTAATGAAAAAAATAAATCCAATTTTATAAAAAAGAAAAAAGAAAAGTTATCTTTTAATGATTCTATTATTAAATTAGAAAAATCTGAAATTTCTACTGAAGCAGCAATGAGAATTGCCAACAAATTAATCTTAATTTATCAAGAAATTATGAATTTACAATTATAAATTGTTAATTAAAAATTTTTTTTATCAAGTAGTTTAACTACTGTATTAAAAATAATTATAATTAATTTTATTTTGGAACTAACTGGAATCGAACCAGCAACCTTTTGCATGCCATGCAAATGCTCTAACCAATTGAGCTATAGTCCCTTTTTTATGAAATCAAATATAAATAATATTAAAAGTAATAATGATTATTTCAATTTATTAATTCTAATCCTTTTTTAATTCTTAATGACACTTTTTTTCTTCCTAAAAGAAAAACTATTACATTTATAGGAAAAGAACTATCTTTTCCTATTAAAATTATTCTTAAAGGAATAGCTAAATCTTTAAAATTTATTTTAAATTTTTCTAAGATTTTTTTTGAAATCAAAGAAATTTCTTTAACATTCCATTTTTTAACAGAATTTATTTTTTTGAAAAAATAAAGTAAAATTTCTTTCGTATTTACAAAAAAATATTTCTTATATATATTTTTAATAACAATGTGCTCTTCATAAAAAAAACTACAGGCTAAAGCCATATCTTTTATTGTATCAAATCTAAATCTTAAAAATTGAATTAAATCTTTCAAACGAGGATTATTATCTAAATTTACTTTCATAATTGAAAATTGTTTTTTTAAAATATCTTCCAAATAATCTACCGACGCATTTCTTATATAAAAACGATTATACCAAGATAATTTTTCTATATCAAATGTACTAGATGAAGTACTAATATCCTTTAAATTAAAAATTTTTTTCACCTCTTCTATAGAAAAAATTTCTTTATCTCCATTAGACCAACCTAATCTAAGCATATAATTTACTAATGAATCAGGTAAAAACCCTTTCTTATTATACTCTATGATATCTATCAAATTATCTCTTTTTGAAATTTTTTTCCCTTTTTTATCAACTATTAGGGGTAAATGCGCATAAACAGGGATATCGGCTCCTAAAGATTTTAGAATATTTATTTGTCGAGGAGTATTATTAATATGATCTTCTCCTCTAATTATATGAGAGATTTTCATGTCTCGATCATCTATAACGACACAAAAATTATATGTTGGCATACCATCTACACGCTGAATAATAAGATCATCCAACTCCTTATTTTGAAATATTATTTTTCCTTTTATTTGATCATCAACTATTACAGAACCTTCTAATGGATTACAAAATCTAACAACATATGATCGATTATCTTCATATAATTGTTTTATTTTTCTGCATCTTCGATCATATTTAGGTTTTTCTTTTTTTAACATTTTAGATTTTCTAAGAACTTCTAATCTTTCCTTTGAACAATAACATTTGTATGCCATTTTATTTAAAATCATTGATTTTATAATTCTTTGATAATAAGACAATTTATCAACTTGAAAAAATGGACCTTCATCCCATTTTATACCTAACCAAATTAAACCTTCTGTAATGGACTTAATTGCTTTTGACGATGATCTTTTAACATCTGTATCTTCTATTCTTAAAATAAAGGATCCTTTATGTCTTTTAGCAAACAGCCAAGAATACAACGCTGTTCTAGCTCCTCCAATATGTAAAAGTCCTGTCGGGCTAGGAGCAAACCTTGTTCTTATTTTCATAATACTATCCTCAAAAAAAACAAAATATAAAAAATTTTTCTACATTTTTTAAAAAATTTACATCATTTTAAAAAGTATGTACATATATAAAATTACTATATCTAAAATAATCATTGACTCATTTTTTTTTGCATTTATAATAGTCTTATTGGGTGATTAGCTCAGTTGGTAGAGCGCCTCCTTTACACGGAGGATGTCGGCAGTTCGAATCTGTCATCACCTATTATTAAATTAACAATTAAAATATCAACTTATTAAAAATGGGTCGTTAGCTCAGTTGGTAGAGCAGTTGACTTTTAATCAATTGGTCGCAGGTTCAAATCCTGCACGACCCAAAAAATATAAAATTATTAAAAATATTTTTTCAACTCCAAATACAACTCATTTTCATCAATTCTTTTAATATTCATGATTTCAGATTGAACTATTTTCCTACCTGGTTTTTTTCCAAAAATTAAAAAATCGGTTTTCTTTGACAAACATTTATTTACCTTAGCGCCTAAAAGAATTAATTTATTTTCTATCCAAATTCTTTTGTATAATTTGAATTTACCAGTAAGAACAATTTTCTTATTAAAAAAAATAGAACCCTTAAAACTTTTATTACTTATATCTATAAGACTCTCTTCTTTTACGAATGATAAATGTTCTAGTAAACTAAAAATCAAATTTCTATTTGCTTGATTTTGCATAAAACTATATATATTTAAAGAAATTTCTAAACCTATATTTTTTATGAATTTGAAATCTTCTAAACTAGAAATCAGAATTTTTTTTATAGATTTAAAATGAAAAGAAACTCTTTTAGCTGTTACTATTCCCACATCAAAAATTCCTAAACCATACAAAAAACGAGATAAGGTTGTTTTTTTAGATTTTGAAATACTCAAAATAAGTTTATTTGCAGATCTTTTTCCAAAATTTTTTATTTTCGATAAAATATTAACATCCAAAAAAAAGAAATCCGAAATATTTTTAATAATTTCGGAATTAAAAAGAATATCTATGGTCCGATATCCTAATCCAGTAACATTCAATGCATCTTTTGAAAAAAAATGAAAAACTGATTTCTTAAATTGTGCTAAACATTTCATCCCTCCAATGCAATAAGATAAACCTTGTTTATTTAATTTTCTAATTTTTGCATCGCAAATAGGACAATTTTTAGGAAAAATTATTTTTTTACAATTTTTTGTTCTACATTTAAACAACACATTTACTATTTTAGGAATTACATCCCCTGAACGACAAACGGTTATTTGATCATTTATATGTAAATCAAATTTTTTAATTTGATTTTCATTATATAAAGAAACATTTTTAATCAACACATTTGAAAGATATATAGGTTTTATTTTTGCTACAGGTGTAATCACTCCCGTTCTTCCTACTTTGAAATCAACACCAATTAATGTAGTATTTTGCTCTTCTGCTGGAAATTTAAATGCTATAGCCCATTTTGGAAACTTTCTTGTATTTCCTAACAAATTCTGAAAAGATAATGAATTAATTTTTATTACGATTCCATCAACACCAAAATCTAATAGTTTTCTATTTTTATTATTAAAATCATAATAAGAAAAAATTTCTGAAATCGTAGAACATAATTTCATTTCATTAATAGGTATTCCCCAAATTTTGAACAAATTTAATCTTTCATAATGAGTTTTGGTTTCTTTTTCTCCTTTGTAAACACCATATCCATGACACAAAAACGTCAAATTTCTTTCTGTAATAACAGAAGAACTGAGTTGTCTTAAAGAACCTGCTGCGGCATTCCTTGGATTAGAAAAAATTTTTTGATTGTTTAATAACATTTTTTTATTCAATTCTAAAAAACTTTTTAAAGGAATAAAAACCTCCCCTCTTATTTCTATTCTTTTAGGTATGTTTTTTCCCGACAATTTTTTAGGTATAGACTTAATCTTTTTCGCATTTTGTGTAACATCTTCTCCATATGTTCCATTTCCTCTCGTAGTTGCCCATTTGAGAACACCATTCTCATACATTATATTTAATGCTAAACCATCTAATTTTAACTCACAACAAAAAAAATCTTTTCTATTTAAATATTTTGTATCTATACTTTTTATTTTCTGTATAAACGATAAAAATTCCTTCTTATTATAAACATTTTCCAATGAAAGCATTGGAAAAATATGTCTAATAGGTTTAAAAGTTGATAATAACGGGCCTCCTATTTTTGAAGTTACACTCTCTTTATCTTTTAAAAAATTATACTTTTTTTCTAAAAAGCACAATTTTTTTACTAAAAAATCATACTTTACGTCAGATATAACTGATTCATTTAATGTATGATATCTATAATTATAAAAGGTAATTTTTTTTTTAACATAGAAATTTCTTCTCTAATTTTTTTCATAAATATCCTTACTTGAAATATATTAAAAAAATTAATGTTTAAAAGAAATTTTAAACATTAATTTTTTTTAATTGATATATTAATTCTAACTTTTATACGTTAGATCGCTTGTTTTCTATTATTTTAATGTTAACATACTCTTTCAATTAAAAAATTTTAAATATAAAAAATTTTTTAAAAAGCCCTAATTTTTATCAAAAAAAATGTCATAAAATTTAATTTTATAAAAAAATTTTTATTAAACATTTTTTAAAAAACAAATACTTATAAAATTTTATTTATAAAAATAATAATTTCTTTTAAAAAAAATTATTAAATTTTTTTTAACTAAATCAAATAAATATTTTTATAAAAATTTTGAAAGAAAATTTGCTAATTTGCATTCTTTTTTAAAAAAAAACGGTAAAATTACGCATTTCAAATAAATATTAAAGATAAACGAAAAATTATGTACGAAACATACGAAAATAACTCTTTAACTATCGGAAAAACTCCTATTGTTAAATTAAATCATATAGGAAATGGAAATATTTTTGCAAAAATAGAATCTAGAAATCCTGGTTTTAGTGTAAAATGTAGAGTTAGCGAAAATATAATCAAAAATGCAGAAAAACGAGGAAAACTTAAAAAAAATCACCATTTAATAGAAGCAACCAGCGGAAATATAGGAATTTCTTTAGCTTGTGTTGCGGCTTCAAAAAATTACAAAATAACTCTGACTATGCCTGAAACTATGTCAAAAGAAAGAATAAATTTACTTAAAATGTTAGGAGCTAATTTAATTTTAACTAATGGAAAACAAGGTATGAAAGGAGCTATTAAAAAATTAAAAGAAATCATTTCATTAAATCCTAAAAAATACTTTCATACAAAACAATTTGAAAATCCTGACAATCCTAAAATACATGAAAAAACTACAGGACCTGAAATTTGGAAAGATATGAAGGGAAAAATAGATATTTTTGTTTCAGGTGTTGGAACTGGAGGTACCATTACAGGGGTAAATCGATTTTTTAATAAAAAAACAAACAAAAAAATATTAAGTATAGCTGTAGAACCAAAAAATTCTCCTATAATTACCAATGTAAAATATAATAAAAATTATCCTATTACTTCTCATAAAATTCAAGGAATTGGAGCAGGATTTATTCCAAAAAATTTAGACTTAAATTTAATCGATAAGATCGTATTAATTAGCGATGAAGAAGCAATAAAATTCGCTCGAAAATTAATGAAAAAAGAAGGAATTTTAGCTGGTATTTCTTCAGGAGCTGCTGTAGCTGCTGCTGTAAAAATTAATCAAAACCCTTTATTTAAAGAAAAAAAAATAGTGGTAATTTTACCTTCTTCAGGAGAAAGATATTTAAGCACTGCTTTATTTGCTTAATTTTTTAAAATAGTTTCAAAAATTTTTGTGTTTAAAATAAAAATTAGCTTTGATAAAAAATCAATCATTAATTCTTTTAAGGAAACAATTATGTTTCAAAAAATAGTAGAAATAAAGTTATCCAATGGATTACATATCCGACCAGCAGCTCAGTTTGTAAAGGAAGCAAAAAAATTTAAATCCTACATTACTGTAGAAAAAGATAAAAAAATTGTAAACGCAAAAAGTTTGTTTAAACTACAAACATTAGGCTTAATCAAAGGTTCTAAAATTAATATATCCGCAGAAGGAGAAGATGAAAAAAAAGCTGTTGAATCTTTAGTTAAATTAATTTCTGAACTGAAAGAATAAATTTTCTTTTTAAAAAAAAGAATATTAAAATATTAAAGTTCAATTTCCCCAAAATAAGCTATCATTATATTTAAGGTAATATTATGATTTCTGGTATCATAGCATCTCCAGGTATCGCTTTTGGTAAAGCATTACTAATCAAAGAAGAACCTATTGTTATTAATCAAAAAAAAATTTCTCTAAATGAATTAAACAAAGAGATAGAAAAATTCATTATTGCTAAAAAAAAATCAATAAAACAATTAGAGCAAATAAAGTTACAAACAGCATTAAATCTTGGAAAAGAAAAAGAATCTATTTTTGAAGGTCACATTATGTTACTTCAAGATGAAGAATTAACTAAAGAAATCGTTTCTTATATAAAACGGAATAATGCTTCTGCTGAATTTTCAGTTTATACAATTTTTAAAAAACAAGTAGATGAACTAGAGAATTTAAATGACGAATATTTAAAAAATAGAGCTATCGATATCAAAGATATTAGTAATAGATTATTAAAAAATATTTTAAAATTTAAGATTGTTGATTTAAAAAATATATCAGATCAAGTAATTCTAATTGCTAAAGATTTAACACCTTCAGAAACAACACAAATTAACATAAAAAAAATAATAGGATTTATTACTGATTTAGGAGGTAAAACATCGCATTCATCCATCATAGCTAGATCTTTAGAATTACCAGCTATTGTTGGAACAACTAATATTACTAAAAAAGTTAAAAATGGAGATTTTTTAATTTTAGATAGTATTAATAATCAAATTTTTATTAATCCCGATTCTTTATTAATAAAAAAATTCAAAAAGAAAAAAAGAATTTTTTTATTAGAAAAAAACAAATTACTCAAACTAAAAAAATATCCGGCTATCACATTAGATAATCACAAAATAGAAATTGGTGCTAACATTAGCAGCATAAGAGATATCTACAATGCTAAAAAGTATGGAGCCGAATGCATAGGATTATATAGAACAGAATTTCTATTTATGGAAAGAAACTCACTTCCTTCTGAAGAAGAACAATTTTCTGCTTATAAATCTGTAGCAAAATCTATGAAAGGAAAATTTGTTATTATTAGAACTTTAGATATTGGAGGAGATAAAAATATTCCTTATATGAATCTTCCTAAAGAAGAAAATCCATTTTTAGGATGGAGAGCAATTAGAATTTTAATTGATAGAAAAGATATTTTACATACTCAATTAAGAGCATTATTAAGAGCTTCGGCATTTGGAAAAATAAAAATTATGTTTCCTATGATTATTTCTGTAGAAGAAATAAAATTTCTTAAAAAAGAATTGGAATTTGTCAAAAATAAACTACAAAAAGAAAAATATAAATTTGATGAAAAAATAAAAATTGGAATTATGATTGAAACACCTGCTGCTGCAATAATAGCCAATCACTTATCAAAAGAAGTTGATTTCTTCAGCATAGGATCTAATGATTTAACTCAATATACTTTAGCAGTTGATAGAGGAAATGATTTAATTTCACATTTATATGACCCTATGAGTCCATCAGTTTTAAATTTAATAAAAAGAGTTACTGATGCTTCTCATTCAGAAGGAAAATGGACTGGAATTTGCGGAGAATTAGCAGCAGATAAAAATGCAACAGTTTTATTAATTGGTATGGGTATAAATGAATTTAGTATGAGCTCTACTTCAATTCCTTATGTTAAAAACATTATCAGAAAAACAACCTTTAAAAAATCTTCTGAAATTGCTAATTTGGCATTGAAAAAATCCACATCCAAAGAAATTTTAGAAATAATTCAACAATTTAATTAAAAATGCTCAAAAAAATTGTTAAACTGATCAAGCTAAAGAGGAAAAAATGAATTTTTTTTCTAAACTATTTAAAAAAAAACATACAAAAATTGATATTTTCGCACCTTTGTCAGGAACAATAATAGAACTTGAAAAAGTACCTGATGAAGTTTTCTCAAAAAAAATAGTTGGGGATGGTGTAGCCATCAAACCATCAGGAAATCAACTAGTTGCTCCTTTTTCTGGAACTATTGGAAAAATATTTAAAACACTACATGCTTTTTCTATAAAATCTGATGAAAATATAGAGTTATTTGTACATTTTGGTATTGATACGGTAAAACTAAAAGGAAAAGGGTTTAACCGTTTAATTAAAAAAAAAACCAGGGTTAAAGTAGGAGAACCAATTATCGGTTTAGATCTGCTATTTTTAAAAAAAAACGCAGTTTCAACAATAACTCCAATAATTATTTCTAATATGGAAGAAATACATAAAATAAAAAAATTTTCAGGAAAAATTATTGCAGGAAAAACAAAAATTATGACTATAACAAAATAGTTCTTTACAGTTTGAACGGAAATTTTTACCGTTTAAACTGTAAGGTTTAGATTCTATAACATATTTTAAAATAAGGAAAAAAGTTTAATAAATTTATACGAACTTTATATAAAAACAATTTTTTTTACTGTTTAAAGTACAACTAAAATATTTCGATTTTCTTCAACTGGATCTATAATATTAACAGATTATTTAACATATTATGATAAGAAATAACCGAATTTATTCTAACTAATCACCTAAATAAGTTCAAGTTTATCTATTTTATTTCAAAAAAAAATAGCGAAATATATTTTTACGCATTTTTTTTAAAGAAAAAATTTTTCATTAAAAGCATTATTTTCAAAAATTTTCTAAATTCAACAATTGGATTAATTCTTTACAAGAATATAAAAGAGTTTTTCTCTGTAAAATTTACCATGTTTCCCTCATTAATAAGCAGTATTACACTGTTAATAACAACAAAAATAAATTTTTTAAAAAAAAAATAACTGTAATAAAATTATTAATCATTAATATTTCTCAATGTTTATCTTTATAAAACAAGTTTTCTAAATTAAGTTTAAATATTTCTGAAACTATGTTTATAAAAATTCCTAAAAAACTCTTTTATTATTTTTTATTTTCATAGATTCTATTGTTATCACAAACGCTTCTCTATTGAACTTAACAAAAAATTTTAATCTTATTTTTTATACTATCATACCTATTTTAATGATTGAATTTTTCATAACTTTCTTAATTACTTATATAAACATAAAATTTTTTTGAATAAATTTAAAAAAAAATTAATTCATTGTTTTTTCGCTAATAATTCAATGTCAGCTTCTTCTTTATATTATATAAGATTAGAAAAAATATTTCTGATAATTCTTTTTTTTCCATTTTTTAATTTTAGCAATTCTCAATCGATTCAATTCAATACTAATATCTGAACCAGTAATTCCTTTTTCTATTATTGATTTTACTGATACTTTTGAAGAAATAATAAATATTTCATATAAATATTTACTTAAAAAAAAACAATAATTATTGCTTTTAAAATTATTTAACTCAAAAAAAATAAAACCACTTTTAATCAAAAATGAAATTTGTTTTATTCGAATTGGTTTTCTCCAAACATCCATTCGATTTAAAAAATAAATTATTTTTTCTTCTTTTTGTAAGTTTAAATTTCTTAAAAACCCAAAAAAACCAGAAATTAATACTGAAAAATCCTGAATATATTTTGGAATCTTTAATCGATCGCACATTTTTTTAGTTAATGTAGCTGAAAAAAAATCAAATTTTTGAAAAAAAAATAAATTTTCTGAATAAATAATATTATTTAACAATGAAAAAATACAAGAAAACTTAATAGAAATATCTTTTGTATTTTTTGAAATTTTCGCTAAAATTAATAATAAATTAAATTGATAGTTTTTAACTAAAACACTCGAAAAAAAATAATGAATTTTAGCCACCTTATCTATTTCTGGAAAAATAATTGAAAGTGCCTTACATTTTTTTAAAATTTCAAAAAAAACATGAGGATTTTTTGTTTTCAATGCCTTTTTTGTTTCAATCCAAATTCTTTCTGAACTTAAATACATCAACTCTTTACTATCAACCATTTTTGACATAATTTTCATAGTATCTTCTGAAACTATAAAACCTAAATGCGCTAAATTTGCAGCAAACCTTGCAACTCTTAATATCCGTAAAGGATCTTCACAAAAAGCAGAAGATACATGTTTTAACAATCTATTTTTTAAATCCTTAATACCATTAAAAGGATCAATCAAATTTCCTTTTATATCTTGTGCTATAGCATTAATCGTTAAATCTCTTCTTTTTAAATCTTGTTTCAATGAAATATTAGGAGAAAAAAATGTACTAAATCCCGAATATCCTAATCCTTCTTTTTTTTCCACTCTTGCTAATGCATATTCTTCGCTAGTTTCTGGATGTAAAAAAACTGGAAAACTTTTTCCTACTTGTTGATATTTTTTTTTTAACAAAATTTCAGGAGTAGCTCCAACAACTACCCAATCTTTATCTTTTATAGGTAGATTTAACAATTTATCTCTTACTGCTCCTCCTACCAAATATATTTTCATAAAAAATTCCAAAAAAAGTTTTTATTAATTAATTTAACAAAACTATCAATTTTAAATAAAAAATTAAACTTATTAATTAAATTAATATAAATCAATTCTTTTAAAAAATTTGATTTTTTAAAAAAAAATATTTTTTTATGCTCAAAAAATATATGATATAAAGAACTAATTATACATCTTAAATTTTAGGTATATCATGGATAATATAATTTCTAATTTTAAAAAATCAAACATATTAATTATTGGAGATATTATTTTAGACCAATATTGGTATGTTAAAAATCAAAAAAAAAAATTTGAAAAATCTGCGCCTATTAAAAATATAAAAAAAATAGAAAATCGAGCAGGAGGCGCCGCTAACGTTGCAAAAAACATTTCTAAAATGGGAGGAAATGTTCATTTAATAGGCATTATAGGAAATGATCTAGAAGGATCTATAGTAAAAAATTTAATAAATGATAACAATATCAAACATAATTTAATTATTAATTCCAATGCAACGACAATAAAAAAAATAAGAATTATCTCTGAAAAAAAACAATTAATCCGATTAGATTTAGAAGAAAAATATTTTATTAAAAATAAAAGAAAAATACTGGATATTACTTTTAATATAATCAAAAATTATGATGTAATTATAATATCAGATTATAACAAGGGAACTCTAGAAGAAACTTCATCTATAATTAAAATTGCAAAAAAACTATCTATTCCAGTGATAATTGATCCTAAAAAAGAAAACATTTTAAAATATCTCGGAGCAACATTATTAACACCTAATTTAGAAGAATTTCAAAGTATAGTTGGAAAATGTAAAAATAAATTAGATTTAATTAAAAAAGGAAAAAATTTAATCTCTAAATTAAAATTATCCGCTTTACTAATTACACAAGCCGAATCAGGTATGACATTAATACAAAACAAAAAAAATCCCATTCATTTTCAAGCTTTATCTAAAAATGTAAATGATCCAACAGGGGCAGGAGATACTGTTGTATCAATGATAGGTCTTATATTATCATTAAAAAAATCTTTTAAAACAGCTTGTTTATATGCCAATGTAGCTGCAAGCATAGTTGTTAAAAAACTAGGTACTGCAACTGTTGGTCAAAAAGAACTCCTTAAAAAAATTAAATCTTTTAAAAATGTTAAAATGAGTTCTATCATTAAATAATTCCAGTAGAATATCTAAATTTATACGAGAATTTAATTCTACATAAAATTCTCAAACATTTTATAATAACAATAGTAATTAAACATTTTGTAAAAAACATTATTTTATAAAATATAACTAATACTAAATAAAATAGTTTTTACTACTAAAGAATAAATTTTTTTCTATTTTTTTTAAAAAAACAGGAGAACTTATGAAAAAAAATCTACTAAAAGCATTCGGAAATTCTAGAAATAGAGTTTTAAACGCCATCAAAGAACTGAAAAATGGAAATGGAATTATTTTACTAGATAATGAAAATAGAGAAAATGAAGGTGACTTAGTATTTTCAGGTGAAATGATGACCGTTGAACAAATGGCTTTATCTATTAGATATGGAAGTGGAATTGTTTGTTTATGTATCACAGAAAAAAAAAGAAAAAAATTACATTTACCTATGATGGTTAAAAATAACACTAGTTCTTACGGAACCAGATTTACCGTATCCATTGAAGCAGCTAAAGGTGTATCTACTGGAGTATCAGCAAAAGATAGAATTACAACCATTAAAACTGCGATATCAAAAAAAGCACAACCTGAAGATTTAAATCGACCTGGACATGTTTTTCCTTTATGTGCTCACAAAGATGGTTTATCAGGTAGAAATGGGCATACTGAAGCTTCTATTGAATTAATTAAATTAGCTGGATTTAATCCAACTGCTGTTTTATCAGAACTAACTAACAAAGATGGATCCATGGCAAAAATTCCTGACATTATAAATTTTTCTAAGAAAAAAAACATAAAAGTTCTTACTATCAAAGATATAATTAACTTTATATCTCCTATTTAAACAAAAAATTTGAGTTTTTTTAAATTAGAAACAATTAATTCTAAACTATATTTTTAATTTTTTTTTATTTTAAGTTACTTAGCTAAGTAACTTAATTTATTTAAAAAAAGTTTTTAAACTAAATGCTATTTAATTCTGAAATTGACCAATTAGAATTCACTGAAACATCCAAAGAGAAATCTTTAAACTTTCTATATCTTAATGAACCAACGTATGCAATCATAGCTGCGTTATCAGTGGCATATTTTTTTAATGGAACATATAGAGATCCTTTATAAAAATTTATCATCTTTTTTGCTTCTTGCTTTAACTTTGTATTTGCACTAACACCACCTGCTATAATTAATTTTCTTATACCGGTAAGCTCTATAGCCCTTTTACATTTAATAATTAATGTATCAATTACAGCTTCTTCAAACGCTTTAGCTACATCTGCTTTAGCTTGATAATCTTTAGAAGAACGAAAATAAACATTTGATGTAAAAGTTTTTAGTCCAGAGAAACTAAAATCCAATCCTGGAACATTAGTCATAGGTCTAGGAAAAGAAAAATGTCTAATTTTTCCATTTTTAGCTAAATCAGATATTTTTTTCCCACCCGGATATCCTAAACCTAACAATTTAGAAACTTTATCAAATGCTTCTCCAACTGCATCATCTAATGAGTTTCCTAAAATCGTATATTTTCCTATTTCGTTACATTGAACTATTTGCGTATGTCCTCCAGAAACTAACAAAGCTAAAACTGGGAATTTTATAAAACAATTATTTAGCATAGGAGATAAAAGATGTCCTTCCATATGATTTATAGATATTCTAGGTATTTTCCAAGCATAAGCTAAGCTAGTTGCAACACTAGTTCCAACTAATAGTGAACCTACTAAACCCGGTCCTGCTGTATATGCTATTGCATCAATAAAATTACTATTTCTTCCATTTATCTCCTTCAATGCATCTTTAATTAAAGAAATAATTTTTAAACTATGCTCTCTAGCTGCTAATTCTGGAACTACTCCTCCATATTTAGAATGCATCTTGCTTTGAGAATGCAATTTATTTACAATTAATCCTAATTTTGTATCGTATATTGCTATTCCAGTTTCATCACATGATGTTTCAATTCCTAATATTTTCATATTTTCCTATTTTTATTTTTAAAAAATGATTCTTTACAAACTTACCTTCATTAAGGTACGATTAAAAATCGTCAATTCAAAACTACCGATTTTAACTAAATTATAGAGATAAGTATATTATGAGGTTTAAATTATGCCAATAATAAAAGTTAGAGACAACGAACCATTTGATATAGCTTTAAGAAGATTTAAACGATCTTGTGAAAAAGCTGGGATTTTAGCTGAAATTCGAAGAAGAGAATTTTATGAAAAACCAACTACAGAAAGAAAAAGAGCTAAATCTTCTGCTGTAAAACGACTTTCAAAAAAATTATCTAGAGAAAATTTAAAAAAAATAAGATTATACTAATTACATCTCAAATAACTTAAAAATTAACATCTACATTTTTTAAAAAAGACCGTTCATAACTGTTCGGTCAAAATTATATCGTAAATAAAAAATACTATATGAATACTAGAATTCCTCAAGATTTTATCCAAGAACTAATTATTCGAACAAATATAGTAGAACTTATTAATAGCCGAATAAAATTAGAAAAAAAAGGAGAGAATTATTATTCTCTCTGTCCATTTCATGATGAAAAAACTCCTTCTTTTTCTGTTAACGTTAAAAAACAATTTTTTTATTGTTTTGGATGTAAAGAAAATGGAAACGTTATCGACTTTTTGATGAATTATGAAAAATTAAGTTTTATAGAAAGTATAAAAGAATTATCTGAAAAAAATGGATTGAAATTACCCTTTCAAAGAAAAAAAATTTTTTTTGATAAATCCTATTTATTAAAAAAAAACATACATTTTGTATTAGAAAAAATCTCTTTTTTGTACAAAAAAAATATATTTCTCACTCAATTTAAAAATATTTATAATTACCTTTTAAACCGAGGATTAAGTAAAAAAACGATAAAGCGTTTTTCTATTGGTTATGCCGGTAATAAAAAATGCTTTCTATCAGAACATTTTAAACAATATGAAGAATATTTAACACCTTCAGGAATGATTATTGAATCTAAAGAAAAAATGTATGACCGATTTTATAGAAGAATTACATTTCCTATTCAAGATAAAAAAGGAAAAATAAATGGGTTTGGAGGAAGAAATATCTTTAACAATTTTCCCAAATACATTAATTCTCCTGAAACAAGTGTTTTTCATAAAAAAAATAATTTGTATGGTATATATCAAATATACAAAAAAACAAAAAATCCAAAGTATGTTCTTGTTGTTGAAGGTTATATGGATGTAATTATGTTATCTCAATTCAATATTAATTATTCAATTTCTTTATTGGGAACTGCTATTTCTAATTTTCAAATTACAAATCTTTTTGAAGTAACAAAAAAAATTATTTATTGTTTTGATGGTGATAAAGCAGGACAAGAAGCAATATGGAAGGCCCTAATGTTAACTTTACCTTATTTAACAGACGAAAAAACTGTAAAATTTATTTTGCTTCCAGAAAATGAAGATCCTGATTCTATCATTAGAAAAGAAGGAGAAAAAAAATTCAAAAAAAGAATTAAAAATGCTTTAAGCATATCAAAATATTTATTCCAAAAATTACTTAATAATAAAAAAATTATTTCAATGGAAGAAAAAATAAAATTTTGTATTCGATCGAAAGTTCTAATTGATAAAATTCCTGGTCAAATTACAAAAATTTATTTAAGAAAAAAGTTAGGGGAAAAAATTGGAATTATAGAAGAGTACCAATTAGAAAAAATAGTTCCAATCTTTCAAAAACAAAAAAAAGAAATAAAAAAAATTAAAAAAACTACAATGAGAATGTTAATTTCTTTATTAATCCAAAACCCTGCAATAAGTCAAATAATTCCTAATTTATCTGAATTAAAGTTAATTAAATTACCTGGAATATCTCTATTTCTGGATATTCTTTATAATTGCAAAAAAAATAAAAATATAAATACTGGACAATTAATAGAATTATATAGAAATTCGAAGAAAAAGAATATTTTATTAAAGTTAATCCAATGGGATAATATGATTATTAAAAAAGAAATAAAAAATGTATTTTTGGATAATTTAATTAATCTATATAATACTGCTCTAAGAAATAGACAGGAGTTATTAATTCTAAAAGATCGAATTAAAAATTTAAATGTTTCCGAAAAAAAAGAATTATGGTTAATAAATAAAGAACTTGTTAATTAACTAGATTATTCTATTTTTGTAATATGTAAGAAATATATAAAAATTTTGAAATATAACTTTCAAATAAAAAATAACAAAATAAAGAATTTTTACAATGTAATTAAAATGTTATAATTTAAAAATGTATTATCAAAATTAATTTTTGACCTATTTAAAATATTTATTGGTAAATAATAATTATATCAAACGATAAATTTAATCAACTGAAGTATGGATACAGTATTATGCAGCGAAATCCGCAGTTTCAGCTCAAGCTACTAATTACATATGGGAAAGAACAAGGCTACTTGACTTATTCTGAAATTCATGATCATTTACCAAATGATATTGTTGATTCAGATCAAATTCAAGATATCATTCAAATGATTAACGATATGGGAATACAAGTGGTGGAAAAAGCCCCAGATGCTGATGAACTTATGTTAAATGAAACACAAACAGATACAGATGAAGATGCTGTAGAAGCTGCAGCACAAGTGTTATCTAATGTTGAGTCAGAATTAGGTCGTACGACTGATCCTGTTCGCATGTATATGCGTGAAATGGGAACTGTTGAATTACTTACAAGAGAAGGTGAAATAGATATAGCTAAAAGAATAGAGGAGGGAATAAATCAAGTTCAATCTTCTGTTGCAGAATACCCAGAAGCAATTACTTATTTATTAAAACAATATGAACATGTAAAAAATAAAAAAATGAGACTATCTGATTTAATTATAGGATTTGTTGATCCCAATATAGAAGATTATGTTTCTTCTATTCCAAATAACACTGAAGAAGAACTTCACCATGAAGAAAATAACATAGATAGAGAAAACGAAACCGAAGAAGATAACTCTATTGATCCAGAAGTAGCAAAAGAAAAATTTTTTGCTTTACAAAATCAATACTTAATAACTTATTATACTATAAAATCAAAAAAAAGAAGCCATAAAGACACTATTGCAGAAATAAATAATTTATCTGAAATATTTAAACAATTTAGATTAGCTCCTAAACAATTTGATTATTTAGTTAATAATATGAGAAATATGATGAAAAAAATACGTACTCAAGAACGTATCATTATGCAATTATGTGTTGAAAAATGTAAAATGCCTAAAAAAAAATTTGTTAATCTATTTGTTGGACAAGAAACAACTTTAAATTGGTTTCATAAAGCAAAAAAAATGAACCAACCTTGGTCTAAGAATCTTTGTAAAATAAAAGAAAAAATATTATCTATATTAAAAATACTACAAAAAATTGAAAAAGAAACTGGTTTAACTATAAAGCAAGTTAAAGATATAAATAGAAGAATGTCTATAGGAGAAGCAAAAGCAAAACGAGCTAAAAAAGAAATGGTAGAAGCTAATTTAAGATTAGTCATTTCAATTGCTAAAAAATATACTAATAGAGGATTGCAATTCTTAGATTTAATTCAAGAAGGAAATATAGGATTAATGAAAGCAGTCGATAAATTTGAATATCGAAGAGGATATAAATTTTCAACATATGCAACTTGGTGGATAAGGCAAGCTATTACTCGATCAATAGCTGATCAAGCGAGAACTATTAGAATTCCTGTTCATATGATTGAAACTATCAACAAACTTAACAGAATTTCTAGAAATATGTTACAAGAAATGGGAAGAGAACCTACACCAGAAGAATTATCAGAAAAAATGCTCATTCCAGAAGATAAAATTAGAAAAGTTTTAAAAATAGCCAAAGAACCTATTTCAATGGAAACTCCAATTGGAGACGATGATGATTCTCATTTAGGAGACTTTATAGAAGACACTACTCTGGAACTTCCATTAGAATCAGCTACTTCTGAAAGTCTTCGTTCCGTAACCCATGATATTTTATCAGGATTAACTCCTAGGGAAGCAAAAGTTTTAAGAATGCGATTTGGTATTGATATGAATACTGATCATACTTTAGAAGAAGTAGGAAAACAATTTGATGTTACTAGAGAAAGAATTCGACAAATAGAAGCCAAGGCTTTGCGAAAATTAAGACATCCTAGCAGATCGGAAGTTCTTCGAAGCTTTTTGGATGATTAACTTTTTATGTTATTGATTTTACAGTAATATTTTTTAAAAAAAATCTAAAATATAGTGTATTTATTAGACTTGTAAGTCCAATTTTGATGACTTTAACTCTAATAAAGTTTAATAAATACGCTAATAAATTTTTCTAAATAAAATATCTGACTAAACAACTTTTCCTGGAATACCTACAACTGTAGAATTTGAAGGTATGGATCTTAAAATTACTGCATTAGCTCCTACTTTTGAATTGTTTCCTATTTCAATGTTTCCTAATATTTTAGCTCCAGCTCCTATCATAGCTCCACTTTTTATTTTAGGATGTCTATCTCCTTTTGTTAAACCTACGCTACCTAATGTTACTGAATGCAAAATTTGAACATTATTCTCAATAATCGCTGTTTCGCCAATTACAATACCTGTAGCATGATCTAAAATAACTCCAGATCCAATTTTTGCAGCAGGATGTATATCTACTGAAAAAATCGTAGAAATTTTATTTTGAAAAAAAAATGCTAATAGTTTTTGAGAAGAATTCCAAAAAAAATGAGAAATTCTATATAACTGTAATGCATGGAATCCTTTAAAATATAATAATGGAATAGATAAAAAATCTACAACTGGATCAGTTGAATATATTGCTTGAATGTCTTTAATTGCATCTTTTACAATAAAAAAATTAGAATCGTAAACTTTGTTAATTACATTCGAAATTTCTTTACTTGAAAAAAAAGAACTTTTTATCTTATTAGATAAAATGGTTGATAAAGCTGATTGAAAAGAATTATGTTTCAATAAATAAAAATAGTAATATTTATATAAAAAAGGTTCTTTTTTAATTACCTTAGTTGCTTCATATCTTATTTTTTTCCATACTTTATCTATTTTTCTATACAAAATTTTTCCTCCTGATTCCAATATTTACAAAATTTATTACTTTTAAAAAAATAGATACAGAATATATCTTCATAAAAAACTTATAAAATAAATACTTAAATTAATATTTAAATATTTATTTTATTTTTTTATAAAACCTGAAATTAAACATTAATTCTTTAAAATATCACATATTCAAAACATTTTTTTCTAACTTTATCATTTCAGATACTTTCGAAAAAGAAACTCCTCCCAAAGAATTTCTTTTTTTTAACGAAGATTCTAAACTAATATGTTCATATATGTCTTTTTCAATAAAATTACTATATTTTTTAAAAGTGTTTAATTGTATCTGTTCTAAAGATAAATTTGATTTACTGGCATACAAAATAATCTTTCCTGTAATATGATGAGCATCTCTAAAAGGAATTCCTTTTTTAACCAGATAATCAGCTATTTCGGTAGAATTCGTATATCCTTTTTGAGCTGAATTTTTACAATTTTTAACATTAATAGAAATATTTTTCAAAACTAAAATAGACATTTTTAAACAATCATTCCAAATTTCTATCGTTTCAAATAAACTTTTTTTATCTTCTTGCATGTCTTTATTATACGATAATGGTAACCCTTTTAATAACATCATGCTACTAATTAAATTTCCACAAACTTTTCCACATTTAGCTCTAATTAACTCTAAAGCATCAGGATTTTTTTTTTGAGGCATTAAAGAAGATCCAGAGGTGATCGAATCAGATAGTTCTATAAAATCAACTTCTCCTGAATTAAAAAAAATTAAATCTTCAGAAAATCTAGATAAATGAATCATACTAATTGAAGCAACAGAGAGTAATTCCATAACATAATCTCTGTCAGAAACACTATCTAAAGCATTTTTAGTAGCAGTTCTAAATCCTAATTGAACAGACAAAAATTCTCTGTTTATCTCCCAAGCCGTTCCTGCTAAAGCACCAGAACCTAAAGGATTTTGATCTAATCGATATAAAGCATCTTTTAATCTTAATTCGTCTCTTTTAAACATTTCTAAATAAGCAAGACACCAATAAGCAAATGTTATAGGTTGAGCACGTTGTAAATGAGTATATCCTGGCATGATAGATTTTTGATTTCTTTCAGCAACTTTTATTAGTTGTCTTTTAAAAAAATAAATTTTATTCAAAATATTTTTAATTTTTCGTTTACACCATAATTTTAAATCAGTTGTTACCTGGTCATTTCTACTTCTACCTGTATGCAATTTTTTTCCTAATGAACCCAATGAAATAATTAATTTTTTTTCTATCCAACTATGAATATCTTCTTCTTTGCTCAAAAACATTACCTTAGGATTTGTTTCTACTTCTTTTAATATATTTTTTAATGCCTCTTCAATATTTTTTTGTTCTTCTGACGTTAAAACATCAATTTTTTTTAAAGCTTTAGACCATTGAATTGAAGAAAAAATATCTTCTTTCACTAATTTATAATCAACATTTATTGATTTATTAAATTTTTCAAAAAACTTATTAGATTTTTGAGTAAATCTTCCACCCCAAAGAGACATAATGTTACCTTATTTAACAAATAAATTTAAAATTTAAAGGTATATTTCATTTTTTTTTAAATAGCTTTAATTTAAGATTTTTTATTAAAAGACTTTTTTATCATTCTAATTTTAGAAGATAAAGAATATAAATTTATAAATCCTTTAGCATCTGTTTGATCGTAAACTTGATCTTTCCCAAAAGTCGCATATTCTATAGAATATAAGGAATTAATTGATTTTTTTTGTAGTACTCTAACAGTTCCTTTATATAATTCTAATACTACTTCTCCTGTTACATCCTTTGATAAAACATTATTAGCTTCTTGCAAAGATTTTCTAAGAGGCGTAAACCATTTTCCTTCATATATTATAGACGCCATTTTTAAAGATAATTTTTGTTTCCATTTAAAGCAATCATTATCTAATACTAGTTCCTCTACTGCTCTTATAGAATGCATCATTAATGTTCCACCAGGAGTTTCATAACATCCTCTTGACTTAATCCCTACTAATCGATTTTCAACCATATCTACTCGACCAATTCCATGACGGGAAGCTATTTTATTTAACAAGTTTAAACATTCTACGGGAGTTAAATTCTTTCCATTAACTTGAACTACATTTCCTTCTTTAACTAAAACAGAAAGCTTTTCGGGAATTTCAGGAGCTAATTTTGGATCTATAGTCCAAATCCAGCAATCTTCTTTTGCTTTATTCCATGGACATTCTAAATCTCCTCCTTCTGTTGAAAGATGCCATAAATTTTCGTCTCGACTATAAATTTTTTTCTTTGTCGCAGTAACAGGAATATTTTTTTTATTTAAATATGTAATTAATTCTTCTCTTGATCTAAATTTCCACTCTCTCCAAGGAGAAATCACCTTCAAATTAGGAGCTAAAGCAGCATATGCCATCTCAAATCTTACTTGATCATTTCCTTTTCCTGTTGCTCCGTGACAAAGAGCATAGGCTTTTAAATCAGTAGCTAAATCAACTTGAGCTTTTGCTATAATAGGTCTAGCTATTGCTGTACCTAACAAATAATTCCATTCATACATCGCTCCCATCCTGACCATGGGATAAACATAATTTTCTACAAATTTTTTTCTTAAATCAAAAACATAACATTTTTTAGCTCCTGACTGCATTGCCTTTTTTTCGATACCTTTTAAGTCTTCACGAGATTGTCCTACATCTGCTACAAAGGCTATTACTTTATACCCATATTTTTCTATTATCCATGGAATAATAGCAGAAGTATCAACTCCACCAGAATATGCTAAAACTACTGTTTTAACTTCGTTTACTTTCATACTTCAATCCTTTTATGTTAATTAGGTAAGACTTGTGTTCCTATTGATTTACCTTTAAATAATAATTTTAATTCTTTTTCATTTTGCCAACTTGCTATATCAACAATTTTGTTTAAAGTTTGAGCAGCTTCCAAAGCAGCTTTAACTTTAACAATCATTCCATCGGTAATAATTCCTCTATTAATTAATTTATGAGCTAAATTAAAATCAATTTTAGTAATTGGTTTTCCTTTTCCATCTATAATAGAACTTATATCAGAAAGTAATATTAAGTCAGCATCCAAAACCAAAGATATAGCCGTAGCAGCAATATCTGAGTTAACATTCATTAAAATTCCATCTTCGGTAATTCCTATTGAACTAATAATAGGAATCATATTTTGAGATAATATAAGCTTTAAAAATTTAGAAGATCTTGGTTTAGCAGTACCTACATATCCAAGAGAAGAACTTAGTTGAGTTACATATGTACTATTTCCATCTGTTAAACATAAACCTACAGCGTCTATATTATACTTTTTGGTCCAAGCTAATAACATTTTATTAACTGTTCCACTTAGTACTCCGGTAATGATTTTAATATGGTCAATTGGAGTAATTCTTAATCCTTGTTTTTTTTTTATAGGAAGAGATAATCGTTTCATTAAATTGTCTATACTTCCTCCACCTCCATGTACAATTATTATTTTTCTATTACACAAATTTCGATACGAAACAAAAATTTTAAACAAACGATTCATTGCTTCTTCACTATCTAATAACAACCCACCCAATTTTATTACCAAAGGATTTTTATTCATTTTAATAACTCAACATTTTATTCAAAAAAAATTCCAAAAAATCTATAAAAAAATAAAAGTTGAAAATTTTAAAAAAAATCTGATACGTAAATATCAATAATCTTTTAAATTTTTTTATAGTTTATCTATTAAAAAGAACAATAATTTTAAAAAATTATTTTTTATATTTAATATCTTCAAAACTCTTTAAAAATATTTTTAACGAAAAATCAAAAAGTTTAATAATATTATTTATTTTTTAGGAATTTAATAAATTTAAATAACTTTTGGTTAGATTAAACTATTCATTTAATTAGACTTAAAAATCTAACTTTGCTAATAAAAAAATATTTTTTTTAATTATTTAAAATGATGTTTGATTTAATATGCAACAAATAGAATAAACGATCTCTAGACGATTCAAAGTATAAAAATGAAAATTTCTAACTCCTTCTCGATATAATCCATAAACCATTTCTAGCATTATATTTGAACCTATAATTTTACAAATGTCTACATCATTTTTAAAATTTTTAAAAGTATTTTTTATCCATTTAGGAATAGCTACCTTACCTAATTTAGAAAATCGAATTAGTTGATCATAACTGTATATAGGTAGTATTCCTGGTACTATATCTTTCTTAATTCCTATTGAAAAACACTTATCTCGAAAGCGTAAATAATGTTCTATTTTAAAAAAAAATTGAGTGATAGCACGATTAGCACCTGCATCCATTTTGTTCTTTAAATTCATTAAGTCTTTGTAAGCACTTTCAGCTTTAGGATGAACTTCTGGATAAGCAGCTACTGAAATATCAAAGTTAGCAATTTTTTTTAACAAATATACTAAATCAATAGCACCCATTTTTGATCGACTGCTATTATTAAATTCATCTCCTCTCAATGCAACAATATGATAAATTTTATTATTCCAATACTTTTTAGCAATATTTTTCAATTCAAATTTAGTAAAATCTGAACATGTCAGATGAGGAGCTGTATTAATACCAGTTTTTTTCTTTATTTTTTTAACTAAACTATAAGTTAAATTTTCCTTACCGCTATTTGCTCCATGCGTAACTGAAAAAAATTTTGGTTTAAATAACTTGAAATTTTTAACAACATTCAATAATTTTTCTTCTAAAAAACTTTTTTTAGGTGGAAATAATTCAAACGAAATTTGAATATCTTTCGCTATCTTTGAAAATTTCTCAAGAAAAATATTTTTTTTATATAGCATTAAATTATTCATAGATTTTATCCGGAAAAAGTTTGAATTTTCTAAAATACAAAAAATATTGTACACTGAATATTTACATTTTAATAAAATTAAATATTATTTTTATTTTTTTACATACTTAAAATCTTAAATGATAAAAATTAAAAAAACCAAACAAAAAATAATACTGCTTCCTTAAAAAACTCATATAGTTAGAAACTAAATGTTTAAACTAAAAAAACTTTACTTATACTTTAAAAAATATAATTAAAACTTGAAAAATTACAAAAATTCATCTTTTAATACAATGATTTTAAGAAAAGCTAATGATATTTTTTTTTAAATAATTATAGGAAAATAATCATTTTTAATCAGATAAGAAATAAAAATTAAAAAAAACTTTAAAAAATGGATTTTACATATAAAATAAAGTAAAAAATAACATAAATTAGTAAAATGTTCTGTAAAAAATAGATTATTGAGACTTGACAATCTAACCTTTATTGCTGGATTAGTAGGTATTACTCCTATCTAAAATATTAGAATATATGATATAGAAACAAAAATTTCTATTCATACTCTAACAAAACCTCAACAAGAAATAAAAAAATTAGATTAAATAAAACAAATTATCAATTCGACTATAAAATCAATATTTTTCAAAAAAAGAAACATCAACATGAATGTTTTATTCTTTCTATTACAATGATAATATCAAAAATATGAAAACCAAAATTATCCTATGGATGTTTGAATCATATCAATCCTAAAAGTGTTACAGTAAAAAACGTTTTTTCTAATACATAACATTGGAAAAAATAAAATACCAAATCTTAAAAAATAACGAATACAGATATTTTTTTTAAAAATTCCATGCTTAATATCTAAAATTCAAAAAAATCTTTATTAAAAAATAATAATGCTTTTTATTACAATTAAAAAAAATAGAAATATAGAAATTTTAACTTGATAACTAATTAAAAAATGTAAATTACAACATTAAAGCTCTAACGACACTGCTTTATATAAAAAAATTTACTTATTTTAATAAATAAAAATAAAACTAATTTAAAATGATATACTCAAATTAGTAAAAAAAATATATTTTTCTGTTCAATCAAAATTGATATTGATTCAAAAACAGAAGTAAAATTTATTAATTTAAAAAAAATTTTAAATTAATTAATTAATGTTAAAGAAAAAATTTTTTATATTTGCCTAGATTAAAATTATCGAAAACATTTTTATATATTTTAAAAATTAAAAATTTGTCAACAAATTTAAAATTTTTTATTGCATAAGAACAATTCTATCCGTATTATATACTATGTATTGGCCGGCTTAGCTCAGTAGGTAGAGCGACTGACTTGTAATCAGTAGGTCACCAGTTCGATTCCGGTAGCCGGCATAATAGATACATTACTAGGTGGGATTCCCGAGTGGTTAAAGGGAGCAGACTGTAAATCTGCCGTCATTGACTTCGAAGGTTCGAATCCTTCTCCCACCAAAAGAATAAATATTTTTAATATTACAAAATTGTAACTTTTAAAAGCGGACATGGTATAAAGGTTATTACCTCAGCCTTCCAAGCTGAAGATTCGGGTTCAATTCCCGATGTCCGCTCAAAAAAAAAGAGCTGGTATGGCTCAGTCGGTAGAGCGCACCCTTGGTAAGGGTGAGGTCCCCAGTTCAATTCTGGGTATCAGCAAATATAGTATTTTTGTAAAAATCATAAAAAATTTAAAATAAAATATTTTTAATAATCATTTCTGATACAACCCATATAAGCATTATTAAGATACATATCTTTTAAATTAAAAAAATCTTGTTTATAAAAAAATTATTTTCCAAAAAATACTTCTGACAAAAATTAAAATTTTATAATAGAAACCGAACTTAAAATACAGTAAAACAAATTTTCATAATTTATATTAAAATTAAAAGATTTTAATAAACTTTTTCTGAGATGCTTTATGAAAAAAGTAAATCGATTTAAAAAATGTTTTTTTATTATAAAATATATAAAATGGATCGTAATGTTATTTGTATTATTTTCATTTGTTTTAAATAATTTTATTTTTAAAAAGACATCGATATTTAACTACTTTATAAATTTTATTACCTCAATAACAATAATATTTTTACTTATTCAATCTACAAAAAAAGGAAAAAAAATATTTCTTTTAATAAAAGAAGCTAAAACAGAATTTAATAAAATTATCTTTCCAAAAAAAAAAGAAACTTTTTACATGACTCTCGTTATAGTTCTAGTTACTTTCTTAACTTCCATTTTAGTGTGGGGATTAGATAATATCTTATTTTATATAATTTCAACGATTACTAAACTAAGAATATGAAATGGATAAAAACAAAAAGTGGTACGTACTACAAACATTTTCAGGTTTTGAATCTAAAGTCGTAAACTCTATTAAAGAACATATTGAATTAAAGAAAATGGAAAATTTATTTGATAAAATCATGGTTCCTTCAGAAGAAGTAGTAGAAATAAAAAAAGGAAAAAGAAAAAAAAGTGAACATAAATTTTTTCCAGGATATATACTTATACATATGAAAATGACTAGCTTGAGTTGGCATTTGATAAAAAATGTTCCTCGAGTTATGGGTTTTGTAGGAGGAACTTCTGAAAAACCTTCCCCTATTAGCGATAAAGAAGTTCAAATTATAATCGAAAGAGTAAAAAAAGTTGAAAATAAACCTAGACCTAAAATAATTTTTGATCCAGGGGAAACAGTAAGAGTAAAAAACGGACCATTTTCAGATTTTAATGGAGTAGTAGAAACTGTGGATTATGATAAAAATAGATTAAAAGTTTCAGTATCAATTTTTGGAAGAGCTACCCCAGTAGAATTAGACTTTTCACAAGTTGAAAAAAATTAATTTTTATCCAAAATTGCAGTTTTACTTAATAAAGTATATTTATATAACTACCGTGAGAAAAACAATGACAAAAAAAATACAATCTTATATAAAACTTCAAGTATCTGCTGGATCTGCTACACCTAGTCCTCCTATAGGTCCTGCTTTAGGACAAAAAGGAGTTAACATTATGGAATTTTGTAAATTATTTAATGAAAAAACAAAAAATATGGAAAAAGGAATTCCTATACCTGTTATTGTTTCAGTGTATTCAGATCGATCTTTTACTTTTATTACTAAAACTCCGCCTGCTTCTATATTATTAAAAAAATTTTCTGGCATTAAATCTGGATCAGGAAAAACGAAAACTGAAATGGTAGGAAATATTAGTAAAATACAAATTAAAGAAATTGCAAAAATTAAAAAAGTTGACATGACTGGTTCTAACATCGAAAAACTTAGTAGGTCAATTGAAGGAACAGCAAAATCAATGGGTTTAGTAATTACGGAGTAAGGAACAAATGTTTATTAGTAAAAGAATTAAAAAAATCAAGGATAAAATTAATAAAAAAAATACTTTTAAAATAGATTTTGCTATTCAACAGTTGAAAGAACTGTCAACAGTTAAATTTTTAGAAACTGTAGAAATCGCTATCAACTTAAATATAAATCCAAAAAAAACTGATCAAAACATACGGGGTTCCGTAATTCTACCTCATGGAATTGGAAAATTAATTAAAGTAGCAGTATTCGCTCAAGGTTCTCATGTTGAACAAGCAAAATTAGCAGGAGCAGATTTTATTGGTTTAAATAGCTTAATTCAAAAAATAAAAAAAGAAGGACCAAATTTTGATGTCTCTATTGCTACTCCTGAAAGTATGGGGAAATTAACTTCAATTGGATCGATCTTAGGACCTAAAGGATTAATGCCTAATCCTAAATTAGGTACTATTACAGATGATATATTTAATGCGGTAAAAAATGCAAAAAAAGGTCAAGTTCGTTTTAGAAATGATAAAAATGGAATTTTACATGCCTCAATCGGAAAAATTAATTTTTCTATTATTAATTTAAAAGAAAATTTATTTAAACTTTTAGAGGCAGTAAAAAAATTGAAACCAAGACAATCTAAAGGAACATTTTTTAAAAAAATTACTTTGTCAAGTACCATGGGAGGAGGATTAACAATAGATCTATCTAGTTTAAAAGAAATTATCGATTAATAAATAATTCTATAATGTTAATCCTAAATACTTTTTATCTTTATACTTTTAAGTGAATTAATTTTATTAACTAAACTTTAATAAATAATAATGCTAATACTTACATTAAATATTTTTTTAAAAATAAAGCATTTTTTATTCGTTTGTTTCTATAAAAAAATAAGAATCAAAAAAATATATTTATCATCCTTTTAGTTTAAAAAACTCTAAATTAAATTATTTTAATATTAAAAATATAGGAGTATAAAACAAATGGGATTAAACCTTCAACAAAAAAAAACAATTGTTACTAACATGCATAAAATGGCTAATTTAGCATTATCAGCAATAATTGCAGATTCTAGGGGAATAATTGCTAATAAAATTAATTATCTTAGAAAAAAATCAAGAAAGAATGGAGTTATTATTAATGTAGTTCGAAATAATTTACTTAAATTAGCTTTTAAAAATACTCAATTTGAATGTTTAAAAAAAAAATTATCAGGACCTATAATAATTGCTTATTCCATGGAACATCCAGGAAGTGCTGCTAGAATTTTTAAAAACTTTTCTCTAAAAAATAAAAAATTTAAAATAATTGGAGCCGCGTTAAATTCTCAATCTTTATCTTCTTCTAAAATTGATCTACTTGCAGCTATGCCAACTTATAAAGAAAGTATAATTCAAATAATTACAATTATGAAGGAAATAACTTTAGGTAAACTTCTTCGAATTTTAATAGCTATAAAAAATAAATAATTTCTAAAAAAATATTTTTACAAATAAATTCAGCTAATGTTGAATATTCTATGAACAGTTTCTAAATTTATTTCAGGAAAAATTTTCATGCCTATTACAAAAGAACAAATTATAGAAGCAATTTCTAACATGACAGTTACAAATGTAATTGATCTCATTTCTGATATGGAAAAAAAATTTAATGTTTCCGCTGCAGTTCAAAGTAACTCTGGAAACAATCAAAATTCACCTAATATAGAAGAAAAAACAGAATTTACTGTCTTTCTAAAATCTATAGGAAAAAATAAAATTGCTGTTATTAAGGCTGCTAGAAGTGCTACTGGATTAGGCCTAAAAGAAGCAAAAGATTTAGTAGAATCTGCGCCTGTCATAATTAAAGAAAATCTCAATAAGAACGATTCCTCATCTCTTAAAAAAGCTTTGGAAGATGCTGGTGCTGAAGTTGAAATTAAATAAATATAAATTTTATTATAAAATATCAACAAATGTTTTTAATGATAATTAAATTAATGTTTAAGCTGGTGATTTACTAATCACCAGCTTTTTGAGTTAAACTAACGTTTTTTACAAAAAATTTTTTCTTATGATGACATATTTTTATAAATACAAAAGTATAAAAAATAATAATTTTTATTAATGAGAAAAAACTTGATCATTGGTTAGTTGAGGAATTCCATGGTTTACTCTTATACCGAAAAAAAAAGAATTCGAAAAGATTTTGGGAAACGTCCGAAAGTATTAGATATACCTTATCTTCTTTCTATACAAATAAACTCTTTTAAAAAATTTATTAAAAAGGACAAAAAAGGAATTTATGGACTAGAAGCAGCATTTCGATCAATTTTTCCAATTAAAGGTTACAATGGAAATGCTGAACTTCAATATGTTGGATATCGACTAGGAAAAATTATTTTTGATGTTAAAGAATGTCATATTCGTGGAACGACATATTCAGCACCTCTACGAGTAAAATTACGATTAATAATCTATGAAAAAGATGCTTTCAAATCGATTGTTAAAGATATAAAAGAACAAGAAGTCTATATGGGAGAAATTCCATTAATGACAGAAAATGGAACTTTTATTATAAATGGAACTGAAAGAGTTATTGTTTCTCAATTACATAGAAGTCCTGGAGTTTTTTTTGACAGTGATAAAGGAAAAACTCATTCTTCTGGAAAAGTTTTATACAATGCAAGAATAATTCCCTATAGAGGATCCTGGTTAGATTTCGAATTTGATCCTAAAGATCATTTATTTTTTCGAATTGACAGAAGAAGAAAGTTACCTGTAACTATTTTACTAAAAGCATTAAATTATTCTTCTAAAGACATCTTAAATACATTTTTTAAAACTAATACATTTTTAATTAAAAACAAAAAAATTGAAATGCAATTAATTGCAGAAAGACTGAGAGGAGAAACGGCTTCATTCAACTTAAAATGTAAAAAAAATATTTTATACGTCGAAAAAGGAAGAAGAATCAACGCTAGACATATAAAAAAATTAATAAATAATAAAGTTAAAAATTTAGTAGTTCCTATTGAATATATTATCGGAAAAATTTTATCAAAAGATTATTTTGATACTATAAGCGGAGAAATCATTGCTTTAGCTAATACAGAAATAACCTTTGAACTATTTGAAAAAATTAAAAATGCAGGATTTTCTAAAATTAAAACACTATTTACCAATGATTTAGATCACGGACCATACATATCCGAAACTTTAAAAATCGATTCTACGATAGATAAAAATAATGCTTTAATAGAAATTTATAGAATGATGCGTCCAGGAGAACCTCCTACCAAAGAAGCTTCAGAAAATTTATTTCTAAATTTATTTTTTTCAGAAGACAGATATGATCTATCTTCTGTAGGAAGAATGAAATTTAATAGATCTTTAGGAAGAAAAAAAATATCTGGGAAAAATATTTTAGAAAAATTAGACATTATAGATGTTATTAAAAAGCTAATTGATATCCGAAACGGAAAGGGTGAAGTAGATGATATAGATCATTTAGGTAACAGAAGAATTCGATCTATAGGAGAAATGGCTGAAAATCAATTTAGAATAGGTTTAGTTAGAGTAGAGAGAGCAGTTAAAGAAAGACTTTCGCTCGGAGATTTAGAAACACTAATGCCGCAAGACATTATCAATGCCAAACCAATTTCTGCTGCCGTAAAAGAATTTTTTGGATCAAGCCAACTATCTCAATTTATGGATCAAAATAATCCTTTATCAGAAATTACTCATAAAAGAAGAATTTCAGCTTTAGGAGTAGGAGGATTAACTAGAGAAAGAGCAGGCTTTGAGGTCAGAGATGTTCATCCTACTCATTATGGGAGAGTTTGTCCTATAGAAACTCCTGAAGGGCCTAATATAGGCTTAATTAATTCATTATCTGTATATGCTAGTGCTAATGAATACGGGTTTTTAGAAACACCTTATCGAAAAGTTCAAGATTCTATCGTAACCAACGAAATTCAATATTTATCAGCTATTGAAGAAGGAAATTTTATCATTGCACAAGCAAATACTAATTTAGACAAAAATGGAAATTTTTTGGAAGAATTAGTTACTTGTAGAAATAAAGGAGAATCTGGTTTATTTCATAAAAGCAAAGTTAACTATATGGATGTTTCTACTCAACAAATTGTTTCAGTTGGTGCATCTTTAATTCCTTTTCTAGAACATGATGATGCTAATAGAGCTTTAATGGGAGCTAACATGCAACGACAAGCTATTCCAACATTAAAATCAGATAAACCTTTAGTAGGAACTGGTATGGAAAGAGCTGTTGCTGTAGACTCTGGTGTAACGGTAATTGCTAAAAGAGGAGGAATAGTTGAATATGTGGATGCATCTAGAATTGTAGTAAAAGTAAATGATTCAGAAACACTTTTAGATGAAGCAGGAATAGATATTTATAACTTAACTAAATATACTCGTTCAAATCAAAACACTTGTATTAATCAATTACCTTGTGTTCAACCTAAAGAAATTGTGAAAAAAAAAGACGTATTGGCTGATGGACCTTCAACGGATTTAGGAGAATTGGCATTAGGTCAAAATATGCGTGTTGCTTTTATGCCTTGGAATGGATACAACTTTGAAGATTCTATTTTAATATCAGAAAAAGTTGTTCAAGACGAACGGTTTACTACCATTCATATCCAAGAGTTATCTTGTATATCAAGAGACACAAAACTAGGTGTAGAAGAAATCACTTCTGATATACCGAACGTTGGAGAATCTGCTTTATCTAAATTAGATGAATCTGGAATAGTATATATCGGAGCTGAAGTAGCAGAAGGAGATATTTTAGTTGGAAAAGTTACGCCTAAAGGAGAAACTCAACTTACACCAGAAGAAAAATTGTTACGAGCTATTTTTGGAGAAAAAGCTTCTGATGTAAAGGATTCTTCATTAAGAGTTCCTAATGGAATTTCAGGAACAATTATTGACGTTCAAATTTTTACCAGAGACGGAATCAAAAAAGATAAAAGAACATTAGAAATTGAAGAAATGCATTTGGAAAAAGTTAAAAAGGATTTAACCGAAGAGTTTAAAATTTTTGAATTCGGATTATTTAGCCGAATAAAAAATTTGCTATTATCAGTTGGATTCAAAAAAGAAAAAATTTTTACACTATCTTACGAAGAACTCTTAAATGTTTCAATAAAAGAAAAAAAGAAACAATTTGAAAATTTATCAAATCAATATTACGAACTAAAAATAAAATTTGATAAAAAAATGGAAGAAAAAAGAAAAAAAATTACCCAAGGAGATGATTTAGCTCCTGGAATTTTAAAAATAGTAAAAGTATATCTAGCCGTTAAACGACAAATACAACCTGGGGATAAAATGGCTGGAAGACACGGAAATAAAGGAGTAATTTCTAAAATTAATCCCATTGAAGATATGCCTTACGATAAAAATGGAATTCCAGTGGATATTGTTTTAAATCCTTTAGGGGTACCATCTAGAATGAATATTGGACAAATATTAGAAACTCATTTAGGAATGGCAGCTAAAGGAATAGGAGATAAAATCAATCACATGATAAAAACCAAAAAAAAAGTAGAAAAAATAAAAATTTTTCTGCAAAAAGTATTTGATTTAGGTGATAATGTTAGACAAAAAGTAAACCTTAATAAATTTACAGAAAAAGAAATATTAACTCTAGCTAATAATTTAAAAAAAGGAATGCCAATTGCTACACCAGTTTTTGATGGAGCTAAAGAAACAGAAATAAAAGCATTATTATCACTAGCTGATTTACCTTCCTCCGGACAAATTAGTCTTTTTGATGGAAAAACTGGAGAAAAATTTGAAAGACCCGTAACAGTTGGTTATATGTACATGCTTAAATTAAATCATTTAGTTGATGATAAAATGCATGCTCGATCCACTGGATCTTATAGTTTGATAACTCAACAACCCTTAGGAGGAAAAGCGCAATTTGGAGGACAACGTTTTGGAGAAATGGAAGTGTGGGCATTAGAAGCTTATGGTGCTTCTTATACTCTTCAAGAAATGTTAACTGTAAAATCAGATGATGTAAATGGAAGAACTAAAATGTACAAAAATATTGTTGATGGCAATCATCAAATGGAACCTGGGATGCCGGAATCTTTTAATGTATTATTAAAAGAGATAAGATCATTAGCAATTAATATAGAATTAGAAGAAAAATAAAAAAATATTAGTTACTAACATTGCAACTCTTTACCTCAACGGGAATCAATCCGTGAAAGATTTATTAAAATTTTTAAAATCACAAACTAAAACAGAAGAATTTAATGCAATAAAAATTGCTTTAGCAGCACCTGATATGATTCGTTCTTGGTCTTTCGGAGAAGTTAAAAAACCCGAAACGATAAATTATCGAACCTTTAAGCCAGAAAGAGATGGATTATTTTGTGCTAGAATTTTTGGTCCTGTTAAAGATTATGAATGTTTATGTGGAAAATATAAACGATTAAAACATAGAGGAGTTATCTGTGAAAAATGTGGTGTAGAGGTTACTCAAAGCAAAGTTCGTAGAGATAGAATGGGACATATCGAATTATCGTCTCCAACCGCTCACATTTGGTTTTTGAAATCACTTCCTTCTAGAATAGGTCTTCTATTGGATATGCCTTTAAGAGATATAGAAAGAGTTTTATATTTCGAGTCTTATGTAGTAATTAATGGAGGAATGACGTCTCTTGAAAAAAAACAAATTTTAACAGAAGATCAGTATTTGGATTCTTTAGAAGAATTTGGAGATGAATTTAATGCAAAAATGGGTGCAGAAGCTATACAACAACTTTTAATTAATATGAATTTAAAAGAAGAATGTAAAAATTTAAGAAAAGAGTTAAAAGAAACAAATTCTGAAACAAAAAGAAAAAAAATCACAAAAAGAATTAAGTTGATAGAATCTTTTATACAATCTAATAATAAACCAGAATGGATGATTCTAACAGTTCTTCCTGTATTACCTCCTGACCTTCGCCCATTAGTTCCTTTAGATGGAGGAAGATTCGCTACTTCTGATTTAAATGATTTATATCGTCGAGTTATTAATAGGAATAATCGATTAAAAAGACTATTAGAATTATCTGCTCCAGACATTATAGTAAGAAATGAAAAAAGAATGCTGCAGGAAGCTGTTGATGCTTTATTAGATAATGGAAGAAGAGGTAGAGCTATAACTGGTTCAAATAAAAGACCTCTCAAATCATTAGCTGATATGATTAAAGGAAAACAAGGTAGATTCAGACAAAATTTATTAGGGAAAAGAGTAGATTATTCTGGAAGATCTGTAATTACTGTTGGTCCATACCTTCATTTGCATCAATGTGGTTTACCTAAAAAAATGGCATTAGAATTATTTAAACCATTTATTTATGGAAAATTAGAAGTTAGAGGATTAGCTACTACGATAAAATCAGCAAAAAAAATGGTTGAACGAGAAGAATCTGTCGTTTGGGACATTTTAGATGAAGTCATTAAAGAACATCCTGTTTTACTAAATCGAGCCCCTACCTTACATAGATTAGGTATTCAAGCATTTGAACCTATGTTAATTGAAGGAAAAGCAATTCAACTACATCCCTTAGTTTGTGCTGCTTATAATGCAGACTTTGACGGAGATCAAATGGCTGTGCATGTTCCTTTAACTTTGGAAGCACAACTAGAAGCAAAAGCATTAATGATGTCTACTAATAATATTCTTTCCCCCGCTAATGGAGACCCTATTATAGTTCCTTCTCAAGATGTAGTTTTAGGACTGTACTATATGACAAGAAAAACTGTTAACGGAAAAGGAGAGGGTATGTTATTAAGTAATCCTAAAGAAGCAGAAAGAATTTATCATTTAGGACTAGTTGATTTACATTCTTCGATAAAAATAAGAATTTCAGAATATAAAAAAATTAAAGATAATGAATTTATTAAAAGCAAAAAGATCGTAAATACAACCATTGGAAGATCTATTTTATGGATGATAGTTCCTAAAGGACTTTCTTTTGATATAGTGAACAAAACATTAGGAAAAAAAAGTGTTTCTGAAATGTTAAATACATGCTATCGAATTTTAGGTATAAAAGATACTGTTAATTTTGCTGATCAAATTATGTATACAGGATTTTCCTACGCCGCTAGATCTGGTGTATCAGTCGGAATTGACGATATGGTTATACCTAAAGAAAAAACAGAAATTATTACAGCAGCAGAAACAGAAGTTGTAGAAATTCAAGAACAATTTCAATCTGGATTAGTAACAGCAGGAGAAAGATATAACAAAGTTATTGACATATGGGCTATTGCTAATGAACGGGTTTCAAAAGCAATGATGAAAAATTTATCTGCTGAATTCGTATGGAATAAAAAAGGAGAAAAAAAGATTCAAAAATCTTTTAATAGCATATTTATGATGGCAGATTCAGGAGCAAGAGGATCACCAGCACAAATTAGACAATTAGCAGGAATGAGAGGTTTAATGGCAAAACCAGACGGATCTATAATTGAAACTCCGATAACTGCTAATTTTCGAGAAGGATTAAATGTATTACAATATTTTATTTCAACGCATGGTGCAAGAAAAGGACTAGCAGATACTGCTTTAAAAACAGCAAATTCTGGATATTTAACTCGTCGTTTAGTAGACGTTGCTCAAGATTTAGTAGTTACAGAGAATGATTGCAATACCAATGAAGGAATAATTATGACTCCTGTTATAGAAGGTGGAGACGTAAAAGAACCTTTAAGAGAAAGAGTTTTAGGTAGAGTGACAGCAGAAAATGTTTTAAAACCTAATACAGCTAGTATTTTAATTTCTAGAAACACTTTATTAAATGAAAAATGGTGTAATGTTTTAGAGCAAAATTCTATAGATAATGTTAAAGTTAGATCGGTTGTTAACTGTAACACTAGTTTTGGAGTATGTGCATATTGTTACGGTAGAGATCTTGCTAGAGGAAATTTAGTAAACAAAGGAGAAGCTATAGGAGTAATTGCAGCTCAATCTATAGGAGAACCGGGTACTCAACTAACCATGAGAACTTTTCATATCGGAGGAGCTGCTTCCAGAGTTGCCGCTGAATCTAGTATTCAAGTAAAAAATAAAGGAACTATTCGACTAAATAATGCAAAATCTATTATAAATTCTAAAGGACAAATTGTTATTTTATCAAGAAATGTTGAACTAAATATGATCGATTCTTATGGTCGAACTAAAGAAAGTTATAAAGTTCCTTATGGAACTATTCTTACTAAAGGAAATGAAAAAAAGGTAAAAGGAGGAGAAACTGTTGCTATATGGGATCCCCATACAATTCCGGTAATAAGTGAGGTTCAGGGATTTGTTCAATTTGTTGACATGATAGAAGGTCAAAGTATTATCAGACAAACTGATGAACTAACTGGTCTTTCTTCTATAGTTGTATTAGACATATCTGAAAGAATTGCCTTAGGAAAAGATTTAAGACCTTCTTTAAAAATCATTGACTTAAATGGAAATGATATTCTAATTCCAGGAACAGATGTTCCAGCACAATATTTTTTACCTGGAAAAGCTATAATCCAACTCGAGAATTTAGCAAAAATTAGTTCCGGAGATACATTAGCAAGAATTCCTCAAGAGTCAGGCGGAACAAAAGATATTACTGGAGGACTTCCTAGAGTTGCTGATCTTTTTGAAGCCAGAAAACCAAAAGAATTAGCTATTCTAGCAGAAATTAGTGGATTAGTTTCTTTTGGAAAAGAGACAAAGGGAAAAAGAAGATTAATAATTAACCCTATGAACGATGAAAATTTATATGAAGAAATGATTCCTAAATGGAGACAGCTAAACGTCTTTGAAGGAGAAAAAGTAGAAAAAGGAGACGTTATATCGGATGGGCCCGAATCTCCTCATGATATTCTTAGATTAAGAGGGGTACAATCAGTTACTCGATATATTGTCAATGAAGTACAAGATGTTTATCGTCTTCAGGGTGTTAAAATAAATGACAAACACATTGAGGTTATAATACGTCAAATGCTTAGAAAAGCAACAATTTTAAATTCCGGAGATTCAAACTTTTTAACAGGAGAACAAGTAGAATACTCTAAAGTTAAAAAAATTAATGACGAATTAACCTTAAAAGGAAAAGAACCTGCTACCTTTTTGAGAGATTTATTAGGGATTACTAAAGCATCTTTAGCAACAGAATCCTTTATTTCAGCTGCTTCCTTTCAAGAAACCACTAGAGTATTAACTGAAGCAGCAGTAGCAGGGAAACGAGATGAATTAAGAGGTTTAAAAGAAAACGTTATAGTTGGTCGATTAATTCCAGCTGGAACTGGATACGCTTACCACAAAAACAGAACTAATCGAAAAGAATCTACTGAAAAAACAGATACTTCTCATCAATCTAAGATTAGTGTTGAAGAAGCTTCTGCCAATCTTTCAGAACTGTTGAATTCTGCATCAAGAATAAATTAGCATTAAAAATTTATGAAATATTCAAGAATATCTAGAATAGTAGATATTCTTGAAAAAAATTTTACGTAAAGTTTTGGACATCACAGTGTTCTTCCTAAATAAGAATCCCAATCTTTCCAGATCGGATTTAGCCCCAATTTTTTTAATGTTTTTTCTATTTCTTTTGGAGTTCTAACATCTTTCGTTTCAAATTGTTTCAATTTTTTTTCTTTTTTTTCTTTATTTTCTTCTTTTGAATATCCACCAGGATATGTTTTAGAATAAGCACTAATAGAATTTATTGCAACAGGAATTAGTTTATCTCTAAAGAAAGAGCTTTCTCTTGTAGAAAGAGAAAATTCTACATCAGGAAAAAATAATCTAAATGCACAAATTAGTTGAAATAGTTCTTGGTCATTGATAAAATTAGATGATTTGATTCCTCCTACACAAGGCTGTATTCTAGGAAATGAAACAGAAAAATTACTCCTCCAGTATTTTTTTTTAAGGAATAAAAGATGCATAGCCATAAGATAACAATCCGCTCTCCAATTTTCTGACAAGCCTAATAAAACTCCTAATCCCATATTGCTTATTTTAGATTCTCCTACTCTTTCTAAAGCAGCTAATCGAAAAAAAAAATCTTTTTTTTTCCCTTTAAGATGATGTTTTAAATATGATTTATAATCATATGTTTCTTGATATATTAAAACTCCATCTACACCTATTTTTTTTAATTCTTTATAATTTTCTGTATATAATGGTTGAAACTCTATTGTAAGAGTACTAAAATTATTTCTAATTAAAGGTATGTTTTTTCGAAAATAATTCATACCAACTTTTTTTTCATGTTCTCCACTAACTAATAATATTTTTTCAAATCCTAATTTTTTGATAGTTTTACATTCTTTTATTATTTCTTTAGTAGTTAAAAATTTTCTTTTAATTTTGTTGTTAGCAGAAAACCCGCAATAAGTACAAACATTAGAACATAAATTGGAAAGATATAAAGGTATATACAATGAAACTGTATTTCCAAATCTTTGACGAGTTATTTTTTTTGCTTTTTGAGCAATTTCTTCAACATAATTATTAGCAGTTGGGGATAATAAAGACATAAAATTGTTAGAATTAACTTTTGAAGAAAACAATGCTTCTTTAATATCTAAATCTTTTTTAGATTGAATTTGATTGACTATTTTTTCCCAATTATATTTTTCAAATTCTTGAACAAAATTATTTTTCATAAATTACAATCTCTTGTTCGTTAAAAAAGAAGTTAGAGGACTTGTTAGTTCAGCATATTTTTTTTGTTCGGCTAATTTAGCCTTTCTAGCTAATATTCCAGCTTTAACTGAAAAATAAAAAGCTTTAGCCATAGTAATAGGATCATTAGAAACAGCAATGGCCGTGTTAACTAGTACTGCATCTGCTCCAATTTCAATTGCTTTAGTTGCATCACTAGGAGCACCTATTCCTGCATCAATTATTACTGGAATGTTAGATTGTTCAATAATAATTTTCAGCATTTCAATAGTTTTTAATCCTTTATTACTTCCAATTGGAGACCCAAATGGCATAACAGCCGCACAACCGACTTCTTCTAATCGTTTACATAAAACTAAATCAGCACTGCAGTAAGGCATTACTATAAATTTTTTTTTTACTAATATTTCAGCTGCTTTTAATGTTTCTATTGGATCTGGCATTAAATAATTGGTATCAGGATGAATTTCTAATTTAATCCAATTAGTATTTAGTGCTTCTTTGGCTAAAGAAGCAGCAAAAACTGCTTCTTCGGCATTTTTTGCTCCAGAAGTATTAGGTAAAAATTTTACATTCAATTTTTTTAAAGGATCTAAAAAGTTTTCCTGTTTTTTATTAAAATCAATTCTAGCTATAGCTAATGTTACCATTTCTGTTTTAGAACTCTCAATTGATTTTAACATCATAGATGAACTGGAAAATTTCCCTGTACCTAAAATTAGTCTTGATTGGAACTTTTTATTTGATAATTTAAACATTTTTTTAACCGCCTGCTATAATATGAAAAAAAATAACTTTATCGCCTTTTTTTAAAATATGTTTTTCCCAAGTTTCTTTAGGAATTATATTATTATTAATAGATACAGCTGAGTTTTTAGAATAAATTGGGAATTTCTTAATTAACTTCAAAAGGGATGATGAAGATTCAATAAACTGTTCTTTTTCATTTACTGTTATTTTCATTTTTTTCTCCACAAACTAAACAAAATGTATTTTTTTTTAAATTTATTTGATTAATTAAAAAATTAAAACCATTGAATAACAGTATTTTTCCATTTATTGAGGATTTTCCATACAAGATTAATTTTAATGTTTCTAATGCTTGAAACGTTCCTATTATTCCAGTAATAGGAGAAAATATTCCTAATGATTCGCAATTATGATTTTCTACAACATCAGTAGACCATAAACATGAATAACATCCGAACTTCCAAGGTGGTTTAATAACTATTATTTGACCTTTAAATCCTATTGCTGAAGCAATAACTAAAGGTTTGTTTGCTTTTATACAAAGTTCATTAATTATTCTTCTTGACTTTAAATTATCAGTACAATCTAAAACAATATCTACCTTTTTAATAAAAGGAAACATATTGTTTTTATCAAGATATTTAGATACTGCTGTAATTTGAGAATCAGGATTTATTAATTTTAAGTAATTTTTCACCAATTTAGCTTTTAATTCACCTAATTGATTTAAATTATATATAATTTGTCTTTGCAAATCACTCAGTTCTACAATATCTCCATCAGCAACAATAATTGTATTTACTCCAGAGGAAAAGAGATATATCGAAGCGATAGAACCTAATCCTCCTAATCCAATGATTAAAATTTTACTTTTCCGAATTTTTTTTTGTCCTTTAATGCCTACTTCTTTCAACAAAAAATGACGGCTATAACGTAAAAAATCATTACTATTTAACATGCATGTTATTTCCAATGTTTTTTAATCATTTTTAAAAATTTTAAAACACTAATTTTCCAATTTTTTGATTTTGTTATAGCGCTAATTAAAGAGATTCCATCTATATCAAAATTTAATATTAATGGTAATCTTCTTAATGTAATTCCACCAATTGCTACTATTGGAAAATTATCTTTTTCTTGTATATATTTTTCAACTTTTTTTAATCCTTGAGGCATATCTTTCATTCTTTTACTAAAAGTAGGGAAAATATGTCCTATTGCTATATAAGAAGGTTGAAGTAATTTGGCTTGATTAAATTCAAATTGATTTTTTGTTGAAATACCAAGTTTTATACCTGAATCTAAAATTAATTTGAGATCAGCTTTTTTTAAATCTTCTTGACCCAAATGAACTCCATATGATTTATATTTTATAGCTAATTCCCAATGATCATTAATATATAAATTAAAATTATTTAATTTAGAAATTTTTATTGCTTTTTTTATATCTTTTTCTACATAAATATCAAGCTTTTTTTTGATTCTAAGTTGAATATTTCGAATATTAAATTTAGATAATTTTTTAATCCAATCTATACTGTCTACTATAGGATATAACCCTATTTTCTTTTTGATTTTTGGAAAGTTTTTCAATATTTTATTCCAAATGAATTAATAATTATTATTACATTAAAAAAATAGTTAATATTAACTATTTAAATTAGTTTTTTTGATACTACCACTCCTAATTTCTTGACTAATTTTCATAGAACAAAACTTAGGTCCACACATAGAGCAAAAATGAGCTGTTTTTCCTGATTTATTAGGTATGTTTTCATCATGAAAAGCTTTAGCTGTATTAGGATCAATAGATAAATTAAATTGATCTTCCCATCGAAATTCAAAACGTGCTTTTGATAAAAAGTTATCTCGAATTTGAGCTCCAGGATGTCCTTTAGCTAAATCAGCTGAATGGGCTGCTATCTTATACGCTATTAATCCTGCTTTTACATCCTCTTTATTAGGTAAACCTAAATGTTCTTTAGGAGTAACGTAGCAAAGCATTGCACAACCGTACCAAGCTATCAAAGCTGCTCCAATTCCTGAAGTAATATGATCATAACCTGGAGCAATATCTGTTACCAACGGACCTAATGTATAAAAAGGAGCATTTTGACAGTATTTAATTTGTTTTAACATATTTTCTTTGATCATCTGAATAGGTACGTGTCCAGGACCTTCAATCATTACTTGAACATCTCTAGTCCAAGCTATTTTAGCTAAGTTACCTAACTCTTTTAATTCAGAAAATTGTGCTTGATCATTAGCATCATGAATTGAACCCGGTCTTAAACCATCTCCTAAAGAAATAGAAACGTCATATTCTGAACATATTTCACATATTTCATCAAAATTAGTGAATAAAAAATTTTCTTTTTGATGAAATAAACACCATTTAGCAATGATTGAACCCCCTCTAGATACTATTCCAGTTAGTCTATCAGCTGTCATGGCTATATGATTTAATTTTAATCCTGCATGAATTGTAAAATAATCAACACCCTGTTTTGCTTGATTGATTATAGTTTCTTTAAATATTTTCCAAGTTAAATTTTCCGGTACTCCATTAACACGTTCTAAAGCTTCATATATAGGAACTGTACCTATAGGAACCGGACTATTTCTTAGTATATATTCTCTTATTTCTTTTATGTATCTTCCTGTTGATAAATCCATCACTGTATCAGCACCCCAAACAGTTGCCCATACTAATTTTTCAATTTCTTCTTCAATAGAAGAGGAAAGTGAAGAATTTCCTATATTTGCATTTATCTTAACTAAAAAATCTCGTCCTATGATCATAGGTTCACATTCAGGATGATTAATATTAGCAGGAATGATAGCTCTCCCTTGAGCAACTTGATCTCGGACAAATTCAGGTGTTATTTTCTTATACCTTTTATTTTCAAAATTATCACCTAAATGTTGTTTTTTTAAATTTTTATCAAATATTTTTTGTTGATTTAAATTTTCTCTAATAGCAACAAATTTCATTTCTGATGTAATCATTCCTTTTTTAGCATAATACATTTGAGTTAATTTTTTTTTTGGTTTTACTTTTTTGTAGGTATTAGAATTCAATGTAGCAAAAATTTCTGTTTTTTTATTTATGCAGTTCTTAATAACTTCTTTGTTATGTAAAGTACTATCGTTTCTATCAAAAATCCATTTCTCTCTTATTTTTTTTATTCCTTTATATATGTCAATTTTTTCTTTTTGATCTCCATATGGGCCTGAAGTATCATAAATTAAAACATAGTTTTCTTCTTTTTTTAGTTTACCTTTTTTGTTTAATTTTTTTTCATTAGGACTTATATTCAAATTAATTTTTTTCATTGGAACAAATATTTTTTTTTCATTATCAGAAAGATAAATTTTTTCAGAATTTGGAAAATTAATAATTTTGATTTTATCAATAAATTTTTTTGCTTCTTTTCTGGCAAAATATCGTTTTCTGTTTTTAATAATATCCATTTTTTTCTCTATTTTTTTTCATAAAAAATTAAAATTAATTAAATTATTATTTTTTTAAAACTTTTAAAGTTAATATAATTATACTATGATAGGTTTTTGATTACTACGCAAAATAATATGAATATTAACTTTTAAAAAAAATTTTAGTATAGAGTGTTAATTATACAGCAAATTATATTTTTTTACATTTTTTTAAAATATTAATAATTTATTTCTATAAAAAAATAAAAAATTTAATAAACTTCTTACGAGTTAATAATTTTTTGTTTTCTTCAACAATTTTAATAAATTTATCAAAAATTTAACGTTTGATTTTTTATAAAAATATTTTCTTTAAAATTTCTAAATTATTTAAAAAATAAACATACAAAAAATATATACTTTACATCTCACTTTTATCTATATTTAATTAAAAATTTACTTTATGAAATATAATGTTAATTAAAGGAGTATTAAAATTTTAATTTTTAAAATAATATATTTAATTAAGGAAAAAAAATGAACAAAGCTCAATTAATTGATATTGTTTCTGAAATCACCAATTTGCCTAAAACTACTACCAAAAATTTTCTTGAAACTACTTTATCAACAATTACAAAATCTCTTCAAAAAGGAGAAATCGTACAATTAGTCGGATTTGGAACGTTTAAAGTCAATTATAGATCAGAGAGAATAGGTAGAAATCCTCAAACTGGAGAAGAAATTAAAATTTCTGCAACAAAAATACCAAGTTTTGTTTCAGGGAAAAGTTTGAAAGAAGCAGTTAAATAATTAATAAAAAATGAGGGCATTTAGCCCTCTTATTTTATAGAAATATTTTTCTTTTATTGATTTTTTTGAAACCGTTTATAAGAGTAAAAATTATGGAATTAAAAAATATTAAAACAGCTTTAATTAGTGTTTTTGAAAAATCAGGAATTGTTGAATTTGCTCGGGAATTAGTTAAAAACAATATTAAATTATTTTCTACTGAAGGAACAGCAAATCTATTAAAAAAAAATAAAATAAAAGTTTATAACATATCTAATTATATTAACTTTCCTGAAATAATGGAAGGTCGATTAAAAACTTTGCATTATCAAATTTACGCAGGAGTTTTATATAAAAAAGGAATAGACGACTCCATTTTAAAACGTTATTCTATTATTCCTTTCGATTTAGTAGTAGCTAACTTTTATCCTTTTTCTAAAAAAGAAAATGTAAAGGATAGAGATATTGAAAATGTATTAAATTATATTGATATAGGAGGACCTGCAATAGTTCGAGCTGCTGCAAAAAACTTTAAGTATGTTTCGATACTAGTTGATAGTAAAGATTATTCTTCTTTTGTTAAAAATTTAAATGATAATAAGTTATCTTTTAATGAAAGAATGCGATTAGCTATGAAAGCTTTTAAATATACTTTCTCATATGAACAAAAAATATTTAATTTTTTTAATGAAAGAGTTAATAACCTAAACAAAACAAAAAAAAAATTTCCGAAAATATTAAATATGCAATTTTTTAAGAAAAATGATTTTTTATATGGAGAAAATAAACATCAAAAAGGAGCATTTTATACTGAAAAAAAAATTCTTTCAGGATCTATTGCAAATATAAAAAAGATACAAGGAAAAAAACTATCATTAAATAATATTTATGATGCAGATATAGCTATAGAATGTGTTAAAGAATTCGATCAACCTACTTGTGTAATAGTTAAGCATGGTACTCCTTGTGGAGTAGCTACTAATAAAAATTTACGAAAAGCTTATATATTAGCTTATGAAAGTGATTCTATTTCTGCTTTTGGAGGAATCATTGCTTTTAATAAAATTTTAGATTTTGAAACAGCTTCAGAAATAATAAAAAAACAATTTGTAGAAGTTGTTGTTTTTCCAGATATTACTTTAGATGCTATAAAAGTTTTTAAAAATAAACCAAATGTACGATTACTTTCCGTTGGTCACTTTGAAGATGAAAAAAAATCTCTAGATTTTAAATCTGTAAGTAATGGGCTTTTAATACAGGAAAAAGATCAAATTTTAATTAATAGTAAAAATTGGAAAATAGTAACTCAAAGAAATCCAACTAAAAAAGAAAAAGAAGATGCTATTTTTGCTTGGAAAGTTGTTAAATTCGTTAAGTCAAATGGAATTGTTTATGTAAATGATTCAGTAACTATTGCTATAGGATCTGGGCAACCCAATCGATTATCTTCAATAGAAATAGCTAATAAAAAATTGTCAAATAAAAATAGAAAATCATATAAGAATATAGTTATGGCTTCTGATGCTTTTTTACCTTTTTCTGATTCAATTAAAGAAGCTAACAAATCAAATATAACAACGATCATACAGCCCGGGGGATCTATTAGGGATTCTAAAGTAATAAAAGAAGCAGAAAAATATCAGATGTCAATAATTTTTACTAATTACCGTCATTTCAAACATTAAAAATTGTTATTTTTTATATAAAGTAAATATTTTAGTTTAATTTAAAAACAAGAACTTGGATTGAAACAAGAAGAGCCTTGAAGAATATGGTGATTGCTACCAAGCAAATTCGATTGAATGTAGGAGCATCGTAGTCTTTTTTGTCAGGTGGATGGGAAGGAATGGTCAAAAAGAAGGCGCTTTTTTAAAAAAAGCGCCTTCTTTTTGACCATTCCTTCCCATCCACCTGACAAAAAAGACTACGATGCTCCTACATTCAATCGAATTTGCTTGGTAGCAATCACCATATTCTTCAAGGCTCTTCTTGTTTCAATCCAAGTTCTTGTTTTTAAACCACAATCTGGATTAACCCATAAATTTTCTTTAGAAATATAAGTTAAAGCTTTATTTAATAAATTTTTAATGTTTTCAATTTCTGGGACATTAGGAGAATGTATATCATATACTCCAGGTCCGATACCATTAGGATATTTAAAATTTTTAAAAAATTCTAATAACTGCATATCGGAACGAGATGTTTCAATTGTAATAACATCTGCATCTAATTTTACAATTGCATTCATTATATCTTCAAATTCACAATAACACATATGAGTATGAATTTGAGTAGTATTTTTTACACCAAAACAAGTCAATTTAAACGCTTGAACAGCCCAAAATAAATAATTATCCCAATCTTTTTCTCTTAATGGCAACCCTTCTCTTAAAGCAGGTTCATCAATTTGAATAATTTTAATACCTGAAGATTCTAAATCTAACACTTCATCTCTTAAAGCTAAACCAATTTGCTTAGCTATTAACTCTTTTGAAATATCTTCCCTAATAAAAGACCAACATAAAATGGTTATTGGTCCTGTTAACATTCCTTTAACTAACTTATTAGTTAAAGACTGAGCGTATTTAGACCATTTAACAGTAATATTTTTTGATCTATAAATATCCCCTATAATTATAGGAGGTTTTACACAACGAGAACCATAACTTTGAACCCAACCATAATCAGTGAAAACAAAACCATTTAAATTTTCCCCGAAATATTCAACCATATCATTACGTTCTACTTCTCCATGAACTAACACATCTAATCCTAACGATTCCTGTTCCAAAATTACTTTTTTTATGTTATCTTCAATATGTTTGTTATAATCTTCTATTGACAATAGTCCATTCTTGAAATCTCTTCTTACTTTTCTAATATCTTTAGTTTGAGGAAATGATCCTATTGTTGTAGTCGGAAGTATCGGTAACTTCAATTTTCTTTTTTGCTGATCAAATCGAACTGAATATGAACTTTTTCTATCTAAATTTTGAAAATTAAATTTCTTTAATCTATTTTGGACTTTTCTATTATGAACTAATTTTGAATTATTTCGAATATGAATAAAATTACTCCAATCTTTAATATCTTTCTTATCATCATTATTCAAGGCTTGAGTAAACATAGAAAGCTCAAAACACTTTTGCAAAGCAAAAGAAAACCAATTTTTTATTTCTTGATTTAGATTTTTTTCAAGATTTAAATCAATAGGAGAATGTAATAAGGAACACGATGACCCAATCCAAATATTTTTTCTCTTATTTATTATAGGACGAATTTTATCAAACCAATAAACTAAATCTGTTTTCCAAACATTTCTTCCATTTATTATTCCCAGAGATAATAACCAATCTTTTGGTATATTCAAATTTAATTCAGACAAATTATACTTTCCAGATAATAAATCTATATGTATTCCAGAAACAGGTAACTGCACTATTGTTTCTAAATTAAGATGTATATCTTCAAAATAAGTTGTTAATAATAAATTTTTATTATTACCTAAATAACGATAAGCAAATTTAAACCCTTCTTTCCATTTATTTGGAAGTTCTAAACCTAAAATTGGTTCATCTATTTGAACCCATTTAATTCCTCGATTAGATAATTCTTTTAAAACATAATTATAAATTGGTAACATTTTATGCAATAAATCAATTTTATTAAAATAATCACCTTTAATTTTGCCTAACCAAAGATAAGTTAATGGTCCTAATAAAATTGGCTTTATTTTATATCCTAACAACAATGCTTCATCTACTTCTTCTAATAATTGATTCCAAGAATAAGAAAATTCTTGATTTCTACAAAATTCAGGAACAATGTAATGATAATTAGTATTAAACCATTTTGTCATTTCAGAAGCAAAAACCGGCTTTCCCTTTGGAGCTGAACCACGTGCAATTCTAAACATTGTATCTATATCAATAGAAGAATCAATATTTTTATGTCGATCAGGTATATTTCCTAATAACATACTGGTTGATAACACATGATCATACCAGGCAAAATCACCTACTGGTAAAAAATCAATTCCATATTTTTTTTGTTGTTTCCAATTTTCCTTTCGTAATCTTTTACCTACTAATAACAATTCATTTCTTGTTATCTTTCCAGACCAATAATCTTCCTGAGCTTTTTTTAATTCTCGATTTGATCCAATTCTTGGAAATCCAAGTATGTGATTAAAAATTTTCATAAAATAAACCTTATTTAAAATTTTAAAAAATATAATCTTTGTAAAATTTTTTAAAAAAAATACATCTTTGAAAAATATTTGTGTAAATTTAAACTCAAAATCAGCTATTTAATTTTTTTTTAAATAATTTTGAATTAAATATTAAAAAAGTTAACTAAAAACTTTGCAACTCCATCTTCAGAATTATTTTTTATAAAACTCAAATTTGGTAAAGATTGCTTTAAATCTTTATCAGCATTATTTACCATATATGCTCTACCAGAAATATCTAACATCTCTTTATCATTCATAGAATTTCCGAAAGATATACATTTTTTTAAATGAAATTTAAAATAACTAGACAAAAATTTCAATGCAAAACCCTTAGATATTTTATTTGGCATAATTTCTAAACAAAAAGGAGAAGAATAAGTTGTTATTACGTGATTTTTAAAATTATTTAAAATATCTTTTTCTAAAATTAGTATTTTTTTTTTACTTGTAGAGGTAAAATACACCTTGCTTATATTAGAAGATAAAATTTTTCTTTTTTTAAAATCAAAGAAAGTAGAAATGTTTTTTATATTATTTTTTTCTTTAACTAAAATACCATTAACATACCAACGATCATCTTTATATACATGCGTAAAAATATCTTTATCAAAAGCTCTTATATTTTGTAATTCTTTAGAAATATCAGATGAAAAGTTTTGATTAAAAATTAAATTTCCTAAAGAATCGTAAATTCTTGATCCGTTTGAAGTAATACAAATACAATTAATATCTAACTTTTTTTGAAATTTTATAACATCAATATAATGCCTGCCAGTTGCTATTATAAATCTTATTTTCATGTTAATTAATCTTCTTATTACCAATTTGGTAAATTTAGAAAACCGATAATCATCATTCAGTAATGTTCCATCTAAATCAGAAATAACTGTATAATTCATAAAACAAAATCCTAAAGAAAATTAACTAAAATAAAATTAGCTTTTATTTTAAAATATATATTTTTTACATATTGTTGCAATAATAATGAATTTCTTTTAAAACTACCAAAAAATTTTTTTTTTAACTATTGCATTATGATTCAATTGCAACTCTTAACTTTTTCATAGCATTTTTTTCTAATTGCCTAACTCTTTCAGCAGAAATTCCATAATTATTTGCTATTTCTTGCAAAGTAATTTTATTATTTTCATTCAACCATCTAAGATTAATAATATGTCTACTCCTTTCATCTAGTTTTAATAAAGCATTACTTAATTTGTTTGTTGCATGTTTTTCCCAATTTGCTTCTTCTAAAAGATTTGCAAAATTAGAAGATTGATCTTTTAAATAAGGCTTTACTTTGAAAAATTTTCCTTCTCCATTAGTAGAATCATCTTCAGATGATAAATTAAATGCTACATCTTGTGCAGACATTCTTGATTCCATTTCTCTTACATCTGAAACACTTACTCCAAGTTCTTTAGCAACCGTTTCAATTTCTTGATTATTAAACCATCCTAATCTCTGCTTATTTTTTCTAAGATTAAAAAATAATTTTCTCTGAGATTTAGTTGTGGCTACTTTTACTATTCTCCAATTTCGCAATACATATTCATGTATTTCAGACTTAATCCAATGAACTGCAAATGAAACAAGACGCACATTTAAATTAGGATTAAATCTACGAACTGATTTCATTAATCCTATATTACCTTCTTGAATCAAATCAGCTTGTAATAGACCATAACCAGAATAGTTTCTTGAAATATGAATGACAAATCTTAAATGCGATAGAATTAATATTCTAGCAGCTTCTAGATCTCCATGATAGTATAATTTTTCAGAAAGAAATTTTTCTTCTTTACTTGACAACATAGGCCAAGAATTCACTTTTCTAATGTAAGCATCTAAATTTCCTAAAGGAGTAATAGATAAAATTTGAACCTTACTTATCATGTAAATCCAGATATATTTTTTCGTTAAATATTAAATTACTTGAATTAATAATATACTACTTCAATTATTAAAAAAAATCAAAGACTAAAATATTTTAAAAAATCAAAAAATTTCTTTAACAAAATCTGAACTTTTAAAATAAGATAAATCTGTTATTTTTTCACCTGTTCCTACATATTGTACTGGAATTTTAAATTTATTAGCTAAATTAAAAATAATTCCACCTTTTGATGTACCATCTAATTTGGTTAATATAATACCGCTTAATCCCAAATATTCATTAAATAATTTCACTTGATTTATACTATTTTGTCCTATAGAAGCATCGATTACTACAATTGTTTCATTAAAAATGATGCCTTCTATTTTTTTTATTACTCTTTTAATTTTTTTTAATTCTTCCATCAAAGGAACTTTATTATGTAATCTTCCGGCAGTATCAATGATTAAAATATTTATTTTACTTTTTTTAGCTTCATGAATGGCTTTAAAAACTAAAGAAGCTGGATCTGTCTTATACGAGTCAAAACTTATAGGAATAGAATGTTTACTACTTATCTCTTGTAGTTGTTCTATAGCTGCAGCTCTAAAAGTATCTGCTGCCACCACACTTACTGATTTTCCTATACTTTTGTAAAAATAAGCTAATTTTCCAACTGTAGTAGTTTTTCCTACTCCATTTACTCCAACTATTAACATGACAAAAAGTTTGTCAACATTAATATCCAACGGTTTTTCTACTACTTTTAAAATATTCAACATTTTTTCTTTTAATAAATTATATAAAAATATATTATTATTTTGATTTAAGTAATTTGTTTCTTTTCTTATTTCATTAATAATTTGATCTGTAGTTTTTAACCCTACATCAGATAACAATAATTGTTCTTCTAATTCTTCAAGATTAAAAACATTTTTTTTTCTAAAAAAAATACTTTTGATTTTGTTTCTAAAACTTATTTTAGTTTTATTAAAACAATTTCTAAGAGATCCTAAAATAGAAGTTTTTATTTCTTTTTTATTAATAATAATTTTTGTCATGTCTTTATTTTTAGGACTTAAAAGACTTTTTTTTTTATTTTCTTTATCATTTTTAATTAAAGTAACTGCATCTTTATTGTTTTCTTTTTTCTTAAACCAAGAAAAAAATCTATTTTCTTTTCTGTTTGACATAAATTAACCAGATAAAAATTTTTAATTTCTTCAATATCTTGTTATTATAACTTTATATTATTATGCATTGTAAGTAAACAATGTCTTTTATTAATAATCGACATAAACTTAAACCAAATAGTCTACTTTAAGTATGAAAAAAAATACACAAAGAAAAATTAAAATTATTGGAGGATTTTTAAAAAATAAAATTTTAAATGTAAAAAATTCTTTACATAATAGACCGACAACTAACAAAAAAAGAGAAACTTTGTTTGAATGGCTAAAACATGATATCAAAAATTCCAATTGTCTTGATTGTTTTGCAGGGACCGGGGCTTTAGGAATAGAATCTATATCCAGAGGAGCTAAAAAATCTTTATTATTAGAAATAAATAAATTAATAATTCCTTATTTATATAAAAACATATCTAATGTACCCAATATATTCATTATTAATACTAATGCTTTATTATGGTTAAAAAAAAAAGGAAATCCTTTTGATATCATATTTTTAGATCCTCCTTTTAAACTTAATTTGTTGCAAAAAACAATTTTTTTATTGAAAAAAAATAACTGGATAAGAAATAGTTCTATTATTTACATAGAAAAATCAAAAAAATTTAATACTTTAAATATACCAAAAAATTGGATGTTAAAAAAATATGCAGAAAATAAGAAAAACGAATATTTTCTTTATGTAAAAAAATAAATATTTAATCTTCATTAAACTGAAATAAAGTTTATTTGTTTAAATTATCTTATTAACTTTTTATAAAAAATGATAGAATATATCTTCATAAAATATTTTCTAATATGATTTAAAAATTATTTTTTACATAAAAAATAATTATTCCTTTTAAATAGAATCATAAAAAAATTTTTAATTTTTTTTAAAAAATAAATTGTTGAGATAGTTATGAAAAATTATACTGGTATTTTTAAAAGAATAAAAAAATTAATACCCGATCATATTCAACCTAAATTTGAAAATGAAATAGACTTGCTAAATTGGAATCAAGAACAAGGAAAAATTGATTCTGAATCAATAATTAGAAAAAACAAAGCAATGAAAATGCAAAAAATTTTAGGAAGATCCGGAATTAAGGAATTATATATAAATTGTTCTTTTGATAATTATAAAATCGAACATGAAGGACATCGGAAAGTTCTTAAAGCAACCCGAAAATATGCTGAAGAATTTCATTCTAATATAGCTAGTTTCATTTTTTCAGGAAGACCTGGAACAGGAAAAAATCATCTTGCTTCAGCAATTGGAAACTATTTAATTTTAAATGGAAACAGTGTTCTTATTGTCACTGTAGCAGATTTAATGTCAAATATAAAAAGTACATTCAACACCAATAACATCATGACAGAAGAACGTTTACTAAACGAATTAAGTTCAGTTGATTTACTGATGATAGATGAAATAGGTATGCAAACAGAATCTAGATACGAAAAAGTCATTATTAATCAAATTGTAGATAGAAGATCTTCTTCTAAAAAATCAACTGGAATGTTATCAAATTTAGATCATAGAGGAATGAAATTATTATTAGGAGAAAGAGTCATAGATAGAATGAAATTAGGTAAAAGTTTATGGTTAACTTTTGAATGGAATAGTTACAGAAAAAACGTTAAAGGAAATGAGTATTAAACTATGTTTGAAAATATTATCGCACTCGTGCTACATATTCTCCTGATCTAGTATCAACTTTAATTATTTCGCCTTCTTTTATAAAAAGAGGAACTCTTATTGAAGCTCCAGTAATTAATTTTGCTTTTTTTGTAGTAGTTCCTATGCTATCTCCTTTTAAACTAGGACTTGTTTCAATTACTTTCAATTCTACAAAATTACTTAATGTTACTGATATCACTTCGTTGTTCCATAACATTAAGGTACAATTTGTTAGATCTACTAACCATTTTTTAACATCTTTCAATACTTCTTCTTTCGCGGAAATTTCTTCAAATGTCTTTTTATTAATAAAAAACCAAAATTTTCTATTGTTATATAAATAAGAAGCAGCTACTTCTATAATATCAGCACTTTGCAACGTTTCAGTAGCTTTAAAAGTTTTATCTATCAACTTTCCTGTTAATAATCTTCTTAATTTTACTCTAACAAAAGATTGTCCTTTTCCAGGTTTAATAAATTGACTACTTTCAATTACATATGGTTCTTTGTCAAAAATAATTTTTAATCCTGATCTAAAATAATTGCTATTATATATAGTCATAGTTTCCTTTTAAAAAGAATTAAAAAATGAAAAATGAAAAAAATGAATTATGGATGAATGAACTTTCAAAAAATGTTACTTCTGTTAAAAAATTATTCAATTTGTTAAATATTAAAGATGTCACTGACTTTTACACTAAAAATAAAATATTAAAATCATTTCCGTTACGAGTACCTTTAAAATTTGTTGAAAGAATGAAAAAAAATAATTTAAAAGACCCTTTATTATTGCAAATTTTAATAAAAAAACAAGAAATTTTTAATTTTTTAGGGTTTAACAAAGATCCTTTAAAAGAGGAAAAAAATATTATTTTTCCAGGTTTGATAAAAAAATATTCTGATCGAGTTTTATTATTAGTAAAAACTAATTGTGCAATTAACTGTAGGTACTGTTTCAGAAAATTTTTTCCTTACAAAAATAATTTAGGAAACAAAAAAAATTGGCACAATTCTCTAAATTATATAAAAGAAAATCAACAATTAAAAGAAATAATCTTATCGGGAGGTGACCCTTTAATGGCAAAAGACAAAGAAATAAATTGGTTGCTTAAAAAAATTCAGAAGATTAAGCACATTAAAAGAATTAGAATTCATAGTAGATTACCTGTAGTAATACCTTCTAGAATAACAGAAAAACTTTGTAAAATTTTTAAATCAATAAAAATAAAAATTTTACTTGTTACACATATAAATCATGCTCAAGAAATAAATAAAGAAGTTAAAAACAGTATGAATTTACTAAAAAAAACAGGAATTTTTTTATTAAATCAGAGTGTTTTACTACGTGGTGTAAATGATACTTATACCGACTTATTAAATTTAAGTAATAAATTATTCGAAGCTAATATTCTACCTTATTATTTACACATGTTAGACCCAGTTTATGGAACAAAACACTTCTATGTTAAAAAATCAAAAGCAAAAAAAATAATGAGAAAACTAACAAAAAAAATTTCTGGATTTTTAGTTCCTAAATTAGTTTTAGAAAAATCTAATGAACAAAGTAAAACTTTAATTGATTTAAACCTTTAAAATTTTCCCTAAATATTTTATATTTAGGGAAAATAAAATTAATTCGAAAAATTACATCATTCCGCCCATACCACCCATTCCACCTGCAGGTGCTCCACCACCTAAATCAGATTTTTCTTCTTTTGGTAAATCAGTTACCATACATTCTGTAGTAATCATTAAACCAGCTACTGAAGAAGCATATTGTAATGCTGAACGAGTTACTTTTGTTGGATCTAATATTCCAAATTGAATCATATCACCATATTCATCTGTTGCTGCATTATATCCATAATTTCCTTTTCCATCTTTTACATTATTTGTTACAACAGATGGTTCTTCTCCTGAATTAGAAACAATTTGACGCAATGGAGCTTCCATAGCTCTTAAAGCAACTCTAATCCCTACATTTTGATCTTCATTTTGACCTAACATTCCAGAAATCTTTTCTGCAACTCTTACTAATGCTACCCCTCCACCTGCAACAACTCCTTCTTCTACAGCTGCTCTAGTAGCATGTAAAGCATCTTCTACACGTGCTTTTTTCTCTTTCATTTCAACTTCTGTTGCTGCGCCTACTTTCAATACTGCAACACCACCTGATAATTTAGCTAATCTTTCATTTAATTTTTCTTTATCATAATCAGAAGTAGATTCAAAAATTTCTTGTCTAATTTGATTAATTCTATTTTTTATTGATTCTTTTTTACCAATACCGCCTATAATCGTAGTAGTATCTTTGCTAATAACTACTCGTTTAGCTTGACCTAAATCTTCTAAACTTGATTTTTCCAAATCCATTGCTAATTCTTCAGATATTACTGTTCCACCTGTTAATATTGCAATATCCTGCAACATGGATTTTCTTCGATCACCAAAACCAGGAGCCTTAACAGCAGCAACTTTTACAATTCCTCTCATCGAATTTACCACTAATGTAGCTAATGCTTCTCCTTCTAAATCTTCGGAAATAATTAACATTGGTTTTCCAGATTTAGCTACAGCTTCTAACAAAGGTAACAATTCTCTGATATTAGATATTTTTTTGTCTGCCATTAAAATATAAGGATTATCTAATTCTACTATTCCTGTTTCAGTCTTATTTATAAAATAAGGAGATAAATATCCTCGATCAAATTGCATTCCTTTTACTACTTCTAGTTCGTCTTGTAATCCTGTTCCTTCTTCTACAGTGATTACACCGTCATTACCTACTTTTTCCATAGCATCAGAAATTAATGAACCAACTTTTTCATCCGCATTAGCTGAAATTGTCCCTACTTGAGTAATCGCTTTAGCATCGGAACAAGGTACTGACATTTTTTTTAGTTCATGAACAGCACTAATGACCGCTTTATCAATTCCTCTTTTTAAATCCATAGGATTCATTCCAGCTGCAACAGCCTTTAAACCTTCATTAACTATTGCTTGAGCTAATAAAGTTGCTGTTGTTGTACCATCGCCTGCTACATCATTAGCCTTTGAAGCTACTTCTTTTACCATCTGAGCGCCCATGTTTTCGAATTTATCTTCTAATTCAATTTCTCGAGCAACAGAAACACCATCTTTAGTTATACTAGGTGCTCCAAAAGATTTATCCAAAACTACATTTCTACCCTTTGGTCCCAACGTTACTTTTACTGCATCTGCTAATACATTGACTCCGCGAAGCATTTTTACTCTAGCTTCGTTACCAAATCGTACATCTTTAGCTGCCATTAGAAATTTCCCTCAAGTAAAGTGTTTTATCAGTAAATACTCTGGTTAATTTTACTCTTCAACAACTGCTAAAATATCACTTTCTGTCAAAATTAATAATTCCGTATTATCGATTTTCTCAGTTTTTGCTCCATATCCTTCATTAAAAATTACAACATCACCTACCTTTACATCTAAAGGTTTAATTTTTCCATTTTCTAACACTCTTCCATTACCTACAGCAGTGATAGTCCCTCTAGTAGATTTTCCGGCTGCAGAACCAGTTAAAACGATTCCACCCGCTGATTTTGTTTCAACTTCATTTCGTTTTATTATTACACGATCATGTAATGGACGAATTTTCATTTCTTTAACTTCTCCTTCAAAATTTTAAAAAATTAACTTTTAATAAAAAAATTAAAATTTTTAATAAGTTTCCTATATTTGATATAGGGATGAATAAGTAAACTTTCAAGGGGGATATTGACGTTTATTTTAAAATATTTTTTAACATTTTTAAATCTTATTCTAAATGACATCTAGTAATAAATTAACTATAAATAAAAAATTTGACATCAGCATCTAAATAATGCTTAAATAGAGAGGATAGCCCGAATAGCTCAGTCGGTAGAGCAGGGGACTGAAAATCCCCGTGTCGGTGGTTCAATTCCGCCTTCGGGCAAATCTAAAGATTACTATTATTAATTCTTTGAAATAAGAAGTGTTTTGATAATTAATAAATTTTAAAAACATTTTACTTTTTTAAAAAAATTATTTTCCAATACAAAAATCAGAAAATATTTTTTTTAAAACATCATCAGATGTCACATTTCCAGTAATTTTGTTTAATGTGTTTTGAATTAATTTTAAATCTTCTGCTAACAGTTCAATGTTTTTTTTTCTTTTCCAATTTTTAATTCCTAACAAAAGTTGTTTATTAGCTTTTTCTAAAGCATCTAAATGACGTGAACGAGCTAAAAATTTATTTTCAATATTTTCGTTAAAAAAAATATTTTCTTTAAATATTTTCCAAATAGATTCTATACCTATTTCTTTTTTAACCGATATTTTTAATATTTTAAAATTTTTAAAAGCAAAGAAATTCTGTTCATTTTTAACAAGATCAATTTTATTTAAAATTATAGAAATATTTTTAGTGCTTTTTGAAAAAAAGGAGATAAAATTTTTAAAATATTTTTTTTGTTTTTTTATTTCCAAACTTGCATCTATAACAAAAAATATGTGTTCTGCTAATTTAATTTCTTCCCATGCTTTTTTGATACCAATTTTTTCAATTTTGTTTCTAGTATTGTGAATTCCAGCTGTATCAACAAGTTTAATATTTGTTCCTTTTATCAATATATTTTCATATACTACGTCTCTGGTAGTCCCTTTAATATTAGTTACTATAGATCGATCCCGAAGAGTTAACAAATTAAATAGACTAGATTTTCCGGCATTTGGATGACCAGCTATCACTACCCTTATTCCTTCTCTGTCAAAGTTATTTTTTAAAGAAAATTTATCAAACTTTAAAAAATTTAAAGATATATCTTTTAATTTAGAATCAATTTTTGAATCAAAAATTATATTTTCTTCTTCAGAAAAATTAATTTCTGTTTCTATATGAACACATAATTCTAATATCAACTTTAATACTTTTTGAAGATATTTTGAAAAAATGCCTTTCAAAGAATTTAATGATGCTTGAATAGCATATTGAGAATTAGAACTAATTAAATCTGAAATTGCCTCAGCTTGAATTAAATCAATTTTACCATTTAAAAATGCTCTTTTAGAGAATTCACCAGGTTCTGCTATTCTAACTCCTTTTATCGAAAGTATTCTTTGAACAATAGAGTTTAATATTATCTGATTTCCATGACCCTGTAACTCCAATACATCTTCTCCTGTAAATGAACTTGGTCCCAAAAACCATATTGCTACACCACTATCTAAAATAACATTTTTTTCTCCAAAAAAATCTAAATGATAAACATATCTAGGCTTAATTTCTCTTTTTAACACCTTTAAAATTATGCTTTTTGTTTTGATTCCAGAAACACGTATAATCCCAACTGCCGATGTGCCTCTTGGAGTAATTTGTGAAACAATGGTATCATCTTCTATAAACATATAAAATTTTCTCTTGAAACATATTTCTTAAAATTAATTTTTAAAAGTAAACTTTTGTTGAATTACAGTGATCAAATTACTAGAAATGTAATAAAGAACCAATCCTGATGGAAACCATAAAAAAAAGAAAACAAATATAAAGGGTAAAAAATACATTACTTTTTTCTGAATTGGATCTGAAATATCATTCAAAGATGTTTTTTGAATTAAAAACATTGATAAACCCATCAATATTGGTAAAATGTAATAAGGGTCATAAGAAGATAGATCAACTATCCATAATAAAAAAGGTGCATGTCTTAATTCTATAGAAGACATTAACATATAATATAAACCTAAAAAAATTGGCATTTGTATCAAAACTGGTAAACATCCTCCAAAAGGATTAATCTTCTCTTTTTGATATAACATCATAATTTCTTGACTTAATCTCTTTTTATCATCATTAAATTTTTCTTTTATCATATCAATTTTAGGTTGAAAACTTTTCATTTTAATCATAGATTTATATTGGGCTCGAGTTAAAGGATACATCAACAATTTAATAATTAAAGTGATTAATACAATAGAAAAACCCCAATTTCCAACTAACTGATATATATATTTCAATAATTTAAATAATGGTTGAGAAATAAACCATAACCAACCGTAATCTACTGTTAAATCCAAATTAGGTGCAACTAATTTCATTTTTTCTTGAATTTTTGGACCGATCCACAATACAGATCTAATTTTCTTATGAGAGTTTGGATTAATAAATATTTTTTTTGAAATGTAAGCTATATTAACTAAATTTCTTTCTGATTTAGAAGTGTAAATATAATTAATAATATTTTTCTCTTTAGGAATCCAAGCAGTGCTGAAATACTGCTGAACCATAGCTATCCATCCATTTTTAGTACTTATTTTTATCTGCTTATTATTATCTATATCTTCGAATTTATGTTTTTTAAATCTATTTTGAATTGAAGAATAAGCACTACCTCTAAAAGTATGAAGCATAAAATTATGTTTATACTTACTTTTCTGAATTTTAAGTTCATTTGCATTTTGCTGTAATTCATTTAACAACTGCACTTCTAACTTCTTTTTACTTAAATTTGAAACATCATATTCGACATAAATATCATATTGTCCTTTTTTAAATATAAAAGTTTTTTTGTATAAAATATTTTTTTTTGAAAACCACCACATTGGTACTTTTAGTACTTTTTCATTCTTTTTTAATTGAAAAAAAGTTTTATTTGTTTGATATATAGGTCTTTTATTATAATAAAAATTATCAGATCCATCTTTCCCTATTAAGCCACTTTTAGCATGATATAAAAATGATGGTTTAGTATCTAACAATCGAACTGGTTTTTTAGAATTTAAATCTTTTTTATAATTGTTCAGATTAGCTTCAATTATATCTCCTCCTCTCATATTAATTTTTAAAGATAAAACATCTGTTTTAACTAAGATGTTTTTAGAAAAACTATTTCTATATTCAATTAAATTAGAAACATTTGTTTTTTCTTTACTCATATCTAATTGTGTAAAAGTTTCTTTCTTATATTCTTTCCAAACAAAAAATGAAAAAATAAAAAATAAAAACACAAAAAAATTACGTTTTAGATCCATGATTTTTTTTTACTTCCTTATGATAAATTGGAACTCTATCAAAACCACCAACATGAAAAGGATGACATTTTAAAATTCTTTTTATAATTAAAAAAATAGATTTAATTAATCCAAATCGATATATTGCAATTTTCGCATACTCTGAACAAGTTGGATAAAATCGACATGATGGAAACATCAAACTACTAACAAAATGTTGGTAAAAATATATGATATATATCAAGATCCTAGAAATTATTGATAATGACGATACCATAAATTCCTTAAAATTTTATTTAATAGATCATTTTTTAAAAACATAACTTCTTTTTTTACTACAACGACAAAATCCATTTTTACTAATTTATGTTGTGACATACGAAACGTTTCTCTAACCAATCTTTTAATTCTAATTCTTTCATGAGATAATTTTATTTGTTTCCGTGCTATACTAATTCCTAACCTAGGAACTATTAAAAAATTTAAACAACTAAATACCGTTATTTTTGAAATCTCAACTCTATAAAAAGGTTTTCGAAAAACATTTTTAAATTGAAACGAATTTAATAACTTCATTTCTTTGTTGAAAAAATACTTAGTCACTTGTTTTTTTATTTTGAAGAAATAGTTAAACGAGTTCTTAACTTAGATCGTCTACGAGATAAAATATGACGTCCATTTTTTGTACTCATTCTAAAACGAAAACCATGAGATCTATTTCGCTTAATTACAGAAGGCTGAAAAGTTCTTTTCATAATTAATCCTTTTTTAAAATTATAAATATAATTGTATATACTATAGGTTAAAAACCCAACTTCATATATAAAGAATAATAATTCTAAAATATAGAGTCAATTATCTTTTAACAATTTTTAAATTAATTAATTGTAAAAATATATTTATTATGAAAATAAACAACTTAACGATATTAATCATCTATGTATTTCTTTTTATACAAGATGAAAAAATCAACTTTTTTAAAACATAAAATATTTTTATTCATAAAAAAATTTTCAAAAATGTTTTTTAATATTTAAACCTTTCTATTTTATTTTATATACGAGTAACTTACTTTATGTCTCTTTTAATCTGGAAAAAATGCCTTACTCAATTACAGAATGAATTATCTCCTACAGAATTTAGTATGTGGATACGTCCTTTAAAAGCTAAATTAAAAAATAATATTCTGGAACTTTATGCTCCTAACAAATTCGTATTAGATTGGGTAAAAGATAAATATCTAAAAGTTTTGTATCAACTATTAAATAATTTTTCTAAAAGCAATTCTCCTATATTAAACTTCAAGATAACTCCAAAAAACGTTACAATAACATTAAAAAAAAAAAATAAATAAAGAAGAAAACTTTTTTTTCCATAAAAAATGGGATATTTATTCCTCTTTTCATTCTTTTTTAAAAACTTGTAAAATTAATACTAAATATAATTTTAAAAATTTTATAGAAGGAAAATCTAACCAATTAGCAAGAGCAGCAGCATTTCAAATTGCCAAAAACCCAGGAAAATCTTATAATCCCCTTTTTTTATATGGAAAAACAGGATTAGGAAAAACTCATCTTTTACATGCAGTTGGAAATAGGATTATAAATACAACTTGCGATGCTAAAGTAATTTATATGCACTCCGAATCTTTTGTTCAAAATATGGTTAAAGCTTTAAAAAATAACGAAATAGAAACATTCAAAGCATATTATCGTTCTGTTAACACTTTATTAATAGACGATATTCAATTTTTTGCTAATAAAGAACGTTCTCAAGAAGAACTTTTCCATACTTTCAATGCTCTTTTTGATAAAAATCAACAAATTATATTAACTTCAGATCGTTACCCTAAAGAAATTAATGGAGTTGAAGATAGATTAAAATCAAGATTTAGTTGGGGTTTAACAATTTTGATTGAACCACCAGAATTAGAAACAAGAGTGGCAATTCTTATGCAAAAAGCTGAAGAAAAAAATATTTATTTACCAAATGAAGTAGCTTTTTTTATAGCTAAAAAATTAAAAACTAATATTAGAGAATTAGAAGGAGCCTTAAATACAATTATTGTTAATGCTAATTTTAGCAACAAAAAAATTACAGTTGAATTTGCTAAAGATGCCTTAAAACATCTTTTATCACTACAAAAAAAAGTTATCACTATAGAAAATATTCAAAAAACAGTTGCTAAGTATTATAAAATAAAAATATCTGATATTTTCTCTCGAAAGCGTTCTAGATCAATAACTAGACCGAGACAGATGGCAATGATAATTGCTAAAAAATTAACTAATCACAGTCTTCCTGAAATTGGAGAAGCATTTGGTGGAAGAGATCATACCACCGTATTACATGCTTGTCGAAAAATATATCAACTTCAAAAAAATACAAATTCTATAAAGGAAGACTATTCTAACTTAATAAAACTTTTATCTTCATCAGAACTATGAAATTTTCTATAAACCAAAAAAATTTAATCATACCGTTACAAAAAATAAATGGAATATTAACTAAAAATATGTCTTTTCCAATCATTTCAAATATTTTAATTAGTATTAACGAAAAAAATATTCTTTCATTAACAGCAACTAATTTAGAAATTGAAATTACAATTAAAATTAACAAAGTTAAAATTTTTAAAAAAGGAGAAATACTTATTTCAGGAAAAAAAATATTAAACATTTGCCGAAAAATTTCAAAAGAAACTTTAATTACTTTTTCTTTGTTTAAAGAAAAAATGTACATTGTTACTAATGATTGCTCTTTTATATTATCTACCGCATCAACAAAAAATTTTCCAAAAATTTTAAGTTTTAAATGTACTTCAAAAATATTAATTTCTAAAAAAATATTTAAAAAAATGTTATTGCATATTTATTTTAGTATGGGAAATCAAGATATTAGATATTATCTAAATGGAATTTTATTAAAAGTTAATGAAAAAGTAATCGAAACAATAGCTACCGATGGTTATCGTATGGCAATTGCTTCAAGTTTTATTATAGAAAAATTACCTGAATCTATAAATTTTTCAAAAATAATTCCTAGAAAGGGAATAATTGAATTAATACGATTACTTAATGATATAGAATCAAATCTAAAAATTTTTATTGGAAAAAAAAATATTTTGATGAAATTAGAAGATACTATATTTATAACGAAAACAGTCGAAGGAGATTTCCCAAATTATAAAAATGTACTATTTAAGAAAAATAAAAATAAAGTAAAAGTTAATGTTTTCTCATTAAAAGAAGCATTATCAAGAGTTTCTATTCTTTCTCATGAAAAACTTTATAATGTAACTCTATACATTTCAGCAGGAAAAATAAAACTAACAACCAGTAATCAAGAAGATGAATCAGCAAAAACTGAAATTAATACTGATTATCAATCAGATAACATAAAAATTTCTATTAATATAAATTTTTTGTTAGATATTTTAAATGTTATACAAAAAAAATATATTTTTCTTCTATTTGCTAATCCAGTCACCAATCTTCAAATTAAAGAAAAAGATGAGTTTTCAATTCACTATATAATAATGCCATTACGATTATGAAATTTATATAATTATGAATCTTTAAATTAATTTAAAATCATCCTGTATAACTTCTCATAATTTATGTTTTTTATAAAAGAAGTTCTATATCTATTAAATTTATGAGGAAAATTAATGAAAAAAAATAATTACGATTCGTCAAACATTAAAATCTTAAAGGGTTTAGATGCCGTTAAAAAAAGACCAGGTATGTACATTGGTAATACAGATGATGGAACAGGGCTTCATCATATGGTTTTTGAAGCTGTAGACAACGCTATAGATGAAGCTCTCGCTGGTTACTGTAAAAAAATTATAGTTACTATTCATTCAGATAACTCTGTTTCAATTAAAGATGATGGAAGGGGAATTCCAGTAGATATTCATCCTGAAGAAAAAATTTCAGCTGCAGAAGTTATTATGACGATGTTACATGCAGGGGGTAAATTTGATAGTTATTCATATAAAATCTCAGGGGGATTACATGGAGTAGGAATATCTGTAGTAAATGCACTTTCGGAAAAACTAGAACTAACAATTTACAGAAATAAAAAAATTTATAAACAAACATATTCTAATGGTATACCTATAAAAAAATTAATTTCTGTAGGTAAAACTAAAGATAGTGGAACTTGTATTAGATTTTGGCCAAGTCACAAAATATTTAGCAATATTATTATTTTTAAATATGAAATTCTATCTAAACGATTGCAAGAACTTTCTTTTTTGAATTCAGGAATTACGATAGTTTTAAATGATAATCGAAAAAATATTAAAGATTTATATCAATACAAAGGTGGAATAAAAGCTTTTATTAAACTGCTAAATTTTTCCAAAAAACCAATACATCAAAAAATATTTTACTTTTCTTCGGAAAAGGAAAAAATTATTTTAGAAGTTGCCATGCAATGGAATAACGGAATAAAAGAAAATATATATTGTTTTACCAATAATATTCCTCAACAAGAAGGAGGTACTCATTTAGCTGGATTTCGTGCAGCTATCACAAGAACCTTAAACTCGTACATAGATAAAGAAGGATACGTAAAAAAAAGTAAAATTCATACTACAGGAGAAGATGTTAGAGAAGGACTAATGGCTATTATTTCAGTTAAAGTTCCAGATCCAAAATTTTCTTCTCAAACAAAAAATAAATTGGTTTCCTCAGAAGTAAAATCAGTTGTAGAATCGTTAATGAATGAACACTTAATAGAATACTTATTAGAAAATCCTATTGATTCAAAATCAATAGTAAACAAAATAATAGATGCTGCAAGAGCAAGAAACGCCGCAAAACGAGCAAGGGAAATGACTCGAAGAAAAGGTGCTTTAGAAATTGCTGATTTGCCAGGAAAATTAGCAGATTGTCAAGAAAGAGATCCTTCTTTATCTGAAATTTACCTAGTCGAAGGCGATTCAGCAGGGGGGTCAGCAAAACAAGGTAGAAACAGAAAAAACCAAGCTATTTTACCATTAAAAGGAAAAATATTAAATGTTGAAAAAGCTAGATTTGACAAAATGCTCGCTTCTCAAGAAATAGCTACTATTATCACTGCTTTGGGATGTGGAATAGGAAAAAACGAATTTAATCCTGATAAACTAAGATATCACAGAATCATCATAATGACAGACGCAGATGTTGACGGTTCTCATATTCGTACTTTATTATTGACCTTCTTTTTTCGTCAAATGCCTGAATTAATTACTAGAGGACATTTATATATCGCTCAACCTCCCCTATATAGGATTATAAAAGGAAAAAAAGAATCTTACATAAAAGATGAAGAAGAAATGTTCAATTACCAAATACTAACAACTTTAAAAGATATGGAATTATTTACACAAGAAAAAATAAAAAATAATAAAAAAAATACCTTAATTTACAAAAAAAATCTATCAAGCTTTAAAACTTTAAAAAAAATAATTCTTTTATACTATCAAGTTAAAGAATCTATTAAAAAAATTCAAGATAAATATCCTAAAAATTTTTTAAATGAGTTAATTTATCATCCAATTTTATCTGATTTTAAAAACAAAAAAAATATTAAAATCTGGATTTCTAATTTAATAAAAAAATTAAATAAAAATTTAAAAGAAAAATATTCTTTGATAGAATTCAATGCTCAATCAAAAATAAAAAATTTTTTTCTAACAGTTAAATATAGTTTAAAAGAAAATTCTTTTGATTTCACTCTTGAAGAAGATTTTTTTAAAAACTATGAATATCAAAATATTAGTAATTTAGGAAAGATTTTTAACTCTTTAATTAAAAGAAAAAGCTATATTTTAAAAGAAAAAGAAAAGTATTTTTTTTCAAACTTTGAAAAGAACTGGAAATTTTTACTTTTAAAAAATAAACAACGTATGTTTGTACAGCGATATAAAGGATTAGGAGAAATGAATCCTGAACAGCTATGGAATACAACTATGAATCCTAAAACAAGAAATATGTCCAAAATTTTAATAAATGATTCTGAAAAAGCAAATTTAACATTCAATACTCTTATGGGAGATTCAGTTGAACCGAGAAGAAATTTTATAGAACAAAATGCTATGTATGCTAATAAAGTGGATTTTTAAACTCAATTTTTTCATCTTTTAAAAAATATATTTTTTATAATACGGCAGGGAAAAACCTGCCGATAAATATATCAATTAAATTTTATAAATTAGATTTCTCCATCATTTCAATTATTTTTAATTTTGCTATTTCTTTTGACAATTTTTTTATAATTTTTGATTGTTTCTTTATATTCTCACTAAAATTAATATTTCTTTCCAATCTTTCTTTATTTTTTAATATATTTTGACGATCTAAATCAACAGCTCGAATAATAGAATCTGCTAAAATTGATATTTTTTTTGGTTGAATTTCTAAAATTCCACCTGATATGTATAAATTTTCTATCTTGTTATCTATATCAGTGATTGATAATAAACCTGGTTTTATAAAAGTTAATAGTTGAGCATGATTAGGATAAATGCATAAATTTCCCTCTATTCCACAAACTTTAACTTTTTTAATAAATCCAGAAAAAACTATTTTTTTAATATTTACTACTTCTAATTGACAATCCATGATAAAAATCCAAAAATTATTTTTTTTAAAAAAATTATTTAAATTTTTTTGCTTTATTAAGTACTTCTTTAATGGATCCTACCATATAAAAAGCTTGCTCAGGAATATGATCATATTTACCTTCTATTATTTCTTTAAATCCTAAAATATTCTCTTTCAAAGAAACATATTTTCCAGAAAATCCAGTAAAAATTTCAGCTACAAAGAAAGGTTGCGATAAAAATCTTTGAATTTTTCTTGCTCTTGTTACTAAAAGTTTGTCTTCTTCTGACAATTCATCCATTCCAAGAATAGAAATTATATCCTTTAATTCTTGATATCTTTGTAACATTTTTTGAACAGAACGAGCAACATTATAATGTTCTTTTCCTACTATATTAGGATCTAATTGACGACTAGTTGAATTTAGTGGATCAACAGCAGGATATATTCCTAAAGAAGCTATTTGTCGACTTAACGTAATCGTAGAATCTAAATGCGAAAATGTAATAGCTGGAGAAGGATCTGTGAGATCATCTGCGGGAATATAGATAGCTTGAACCGATGTAATAGAACCTTTTTTTGTTGACGTAATTCGTTCTTGTAATTTTCCCATTTCTTCAGATAATGTTGGTTGATATCCGACAGCTGATGGAATTCTTCCTAATAAAGCCGATACTTCGGTACCTGCTAAGGTATATCTATAAATATTATCTATGAACAATAATACATCTTTTCCTTCATCTCTAAACTTTTCAGCTAATGTTAATCCCGTAAAAGCAACTCTTAATCTATTTCCAGGTGGCTCATTCATTTGACCATAAACTAAAGACACTTTGTTTAAAACCTTAGATTCTTTCATTTCATTGTAAAAATCATTACCTTCCCTGGTTCTTTCTCCTACACCTGTAAACACTGAATATCCAGAATGTTCTATAGCAATATTTCGAATTAACTCCATCATATTTACAGTTTTTCCAACTCCTGCACCTCCAAATAACCCAACTTTACCTCCTTTAGCAAAAGGACATATTAAATCAATAACTTTAATTCCTGTTTCTAATATTTCCTTAGAATTTAATTGTTCTACATAAGAAGGAGGCATTCGATGAATATCCCAATATTCTACAAAATCATCTTTATTTTTATTCAAAGGCCCCTGTTCATCTATAGGTTCTCCTAAGACATTTAGTATTCTTCCTAAAGTTAATTTTCCTACAGGTACTCTAATATAATGCTTTAAATTTTTAACTAAAGCACCTCTCTTTAACCCATTCGAATTCCCCATTGCAATAGTTCTAACAACTCCCCCTCCTAACTGTTGTTGAACTTCTAATACCAAAATATTATTATTATTTTTTACTTCTAAAGCATGATAGATTTTAGGAGTTTCATTATGTAAAAATTCTACATCAACTACAGCACCTATAATTTGAATAATTTTTCCAATAGTCATCGTTAGATCTCTAACTTTTTTAATTTAATGAAACTGAAGAAGCTCCAGAAATAATTTCAGTTAATTCCTGTGTAATACTACTTTGACGAACTTTGTTATATAATAATTGCAATTCATTGATCAAATCATCGCTATTTTCTGTAGCTGTTTTCATCGCTAGCATTCTAGCTGCTTGCTCACTAGCTATATTTTCTAATATAGCTTGATACACTTGAAATTCAATATATCTATCTAATAATATATTTAATAAAAACATAGGATCTGGTTCATATAAATAATCCCATTTGCTTATTTTTTGATTATTATTTTTTTTAAAATTTAAGGGTAACAATTTAAGTACAGTAGGAATTTGAAACATACTATTTTTAAATAAGTTAAAAGCTAAATAAAGCTTATCTATTTTACCTTCTTGATATTCTTGCAACATTCTTTTAAGAGGTTCAATAAATTGAACATTTATAGATTTCTCTTCTAAATTTATAATTTTTGAGATTATTTTTTCGTTGAAAAATTTAAAAAAAGAAAGCGCTTTAGATCCAAATATACAAATATTAGAAAAAATTTTCCTGTCAGAATACTTTTTCATTTTAATTAAAATTTTTTTGAATAAATTAGTATTTAAACTCCCACACAAACCTCTATCAGTAGATACGATAATCCATCCAATATTTCTGGTTTTTCTATCACTAAAATATGAATGCTGATATTCTAAAGAACTTTCTAAAATATTATTTATAATTTGAGATAAAATTCGTAAATATGGTCTGCTAGCGTACATTTTTTCTTTAGATTTTTTCATTTTAGCAAAAGAAACCATTTGCATAGCCTGAGTAATTTTTTTAGTATTCTTAATACTATCTATTTTTTGACGTATTTCGTTTTTACAAGCCATTTAATAATCTCTACTAATAATATTGTGCTTACCTAAGATAAATCAATCCTTTTGCATTTATAGTTTTGTATTATATCTATGAACATATTTTTTATTTTTTCGTTGTAAATTCCAGTCTTATTAATTTCAACAATTAATTTAAAATGAAATTTATTAAAATAATCTAATAAAGATTTTTCAAAAGAAGAAATTTTTTCTAATGAAATATCATCAAAATAATGAAATTCCGCTGAAAAAATAATTAAAGATTGTTCAGCAATTGACATTGGATTATGTTGATCCTGTTTCAATAATTCTGTTAATTTTTGTCCATATATTAATTGATTTCGAGTTATTTCATCTAAATCCGAAGAAAATTGCGAAAAAGAAGATAACTCTCTATATTGAGCTAATGAAGTTCTTATTCCAGAAGATAATTTTTTTATAATTTCCGTTTGAGCAGAACCTCCAACACGAGAAACAGATATACCTGGATCTACCGCTGGTCTAATACCGTTATTAAATAAATTAGTTTCTAAAAATATTTGTCCATCTGTAATAGAAATTACATTAGTAGGAACGAAAGAAGAAACATCTCCTGCTTGAGTTTCAATAATTGGTAAAGCAGTTAAAGATCCTGTTTTATCTTTAACTTTTCCTAAAGTCATTTTTTTTACAAAATTAATATTAACTCTAGCAGATCTTTCTAATAATCTTGAATGCAAATAAAATATATCTCCTGGAAATGCTTCTCTACCTGGAGGACGTTTTAATAACAAAGAAATTTGACGATAAGCAACAGCATGTTTTGAAAGATCATCGTAAATTATTAATGCATCTTCTCCTTTGTTTCTAAAATATTCACCCATTGCACATCCTGAATAAGGTGATAAATATTGTAGGGCAGGAGATTCTGAAGCAGAAGCTACCACAATAATAGTATTTTTTAACACATCATATTTTTTTAATTTACTTACAACATTAACTATTGTTGAAAATTTTTGCCCTATCGCTACATAAATACATTTAACACCTGATTTTTTTTGATTAATTATCGTATCTATAGCTAATGTTGTTTTTCCTGTCTGTCTATCTCCAATAATTAATTCTCTTTGTCCACGTCCAATAGGAACCATGGTATCGATCGACTTATATCCTGTTTGTATAGGTTGATTGATAAATTCTCTATCGATTACTCCTGGTGCGTTAGCTTCTACAGGTAAAAAAGAAGAAAAAGAAATTTTCCCTTTCCCATCTATCGGATTTCCCAAAGCATCAACAACTCTTCCTAAAAAATTTTCCCCTACGGGCACTTCTAATGATTTTCCTATGCTTTTAACTTTCATTCCTTCAGTAATTTCTAAATAACTACCTAATACAACTGCTCCAACAGTATCCCTTTCTAAATTCAAAGCTATGGCATATTGACAATTGGCTATTTCTATCATCTCCCCTTGCATAACATTAGATAAACCATAAATTTGAATTATCCCATCACTTACAGAAATTATTGTGCCTTCATTTTGAGTGATATTGCTGATTTCAAAATTAGTTATTCTTTTTTTAATTAATTCGCTGATTTCAGTAGAATTCAATTCCATATACTATTTTTCTCTTAAATATTAATTAAGCATGTAAAATATGTTTTAATTGCTTTAAATACGTTTGCAAAGAATTATCTATAACAAGATCATCTACTTTAATTATTATCCCTCCAATGATAGAGATATCTACAATTAAATTTAAAGTAATATTTTTAGAAAATTTTTTTTTAAGAAAATTCGAAATATTATTCATATTGCTATTAGATAAATTGAAAGGAGAAATTAAATCAACTTTAATAATGTTATTATGTTGATTTTTATATTTTAAAAAAAAAGAAAAAATATTTTTTAAATAAATCAACCGTTTATTGATAGCTAATAAATAAATTATTTTTTTTTCAATTTTTCCCAATTTTTTTTCACAAGCAATAGAAAATACTTTTATTATATACTTATATGAATATCCGCTTAAAAGAATCTTTTTTATTATTTTCGATTCCGATACTTTTGAAAAAAAAAACAATTTCTTTTCCCAATAATCAATTTGATTTGATTCAACAGAAAATTCAAAAATTGCTTTTGCATAAGGTCTAGAAATAGTATCTCCATTAACCATATATTATTTCTACTCTCCTTTTAAATTTGAAATATATTTTTTTATGAAAATATTGTTTTTAGATTCATTCATAGATTTCCTAATTATCTTTTCTGCTATAGTAATAGCTAATGTACTTGCATTATTTTTTAATTCTTCGCAAATTTTTTTTTGTTTTATTTCTATTGTTAAAGAAGCTTCTTTAATAATTTTCTGTTTTTCTTTTTCTGCTTTTTTTTTAGCAAATTCTAAAATTTTTCTATATTCTTCATTGGCTTTTTTCAAAATAATATTTGCCTTTTCTTGAGCAAGAAAAATTTTCTTTTTTTTGTTTTCTTTAATTGCTAATAACTTTTTTTTTGCTTCTTTTGAATATATTAAACCATTTTGAATTTCTTTTTTTCTTTCTTCTATTGTTTCAATAATTGGAGGCCATATGTATTTCATACAGAACCAAACAAAAAAAATAAATGAAATAGTTTGACCTAAAATCGTTGCATTTAAGTCCATTTTATTTTCCTCTTTATTTTCCAAAATTATTTTTTTTATAACTCATAATTTTTTCCAAATCGAATAAATCATTTTTTTAAATATTGATTCTTACGCTACTGAAAATAATAAATATAGTCCTATACCTACAGCAATCATTGGAATAGCATCTACCAGACCCATAACAACAAAAAATTGTGTTCTTAACAAAGGAATTAAGTCTGGCTGCCTAGCTGCTCCTTCTAGAAATTTTCCTCCAAGTATTCCAATTCCTATTGCAGCTCCAATGGCAGCTAAACCCATCATTATTGCTGCAGAAAAATATAATATTTCTACGTTTATATGTTCCATTTTTTTCTCCTGTACGTTAAGATTAAATCTTAAAAAAAAATTTTAATGTTTTTTAAAAGCCATAGACAAATATACTATTGTCAAAACCATGAAAATGAAAGATTGTAATAAAATTATTAAAATATGGAAAATAGCCCAAGGAACGCTTAAAAACCATTGAAACCACCAAGGAATTAAAGCTGAAATTAAAATAAAAACTATTTCTCCTGCATACATATTTCCAAACAACCGCAATGCTAACGAAATAGGTTTTGAAAGTAAACTAATACTTTCTAAAATAAAATTCAATAAGAAAAACAAAGGATGTTTAAAAGGTTGCATAAATAATTCTTTAGAAAAACCAATTACGCCTTTTTCTTTTAAACTATAAAAAATTACAAGCAAAAATATTCCAAATGACATTGATAATGTCACATTGATATCTGCTGAAGGTACAATTCTACAATTAGGAATTCCCAAAAATAATTTACTTATAAAAGGAAAAAAATCAACAGGAATTAAATCCATTAAATTCATTAAAAAAACCCAAACAAAAACTGTTAAAGATAACGGTGCTACTATTTTATTTTTAAAACAGTAAACATCACTTATATTTTTATTAACGAAATTAACTACAAATTCAATCAAAATTTGCATTCGAGTTGGTACTTTTTTAGCATCTTTCCTACCTTGATAAAAAATACTTAAAAAAAATAAACCTAAAAAAAATGAAAAAAATATTGTATCAATGTTCATTATCCAACAAGCAGAAGGAACATTTTTAGGATCAATTAATTTTAATGTACGTATATCTATTTGTAAATGATGTAAATGATGCAAAATATAATCTTTAGGAGTAATTATTTTTTCTAAATTCATTTTTAAACTTTTACCTTATAAAAAAATTTTTTTAAATATATATATTTTTTGAATTTTCTGTTCTTGAAAAAATTTAAACAAAACGTATTTAAAAAAAAAAATAAATTTACTAAACTTTAAATATTTATGTACAAAAAAAAACATTTTTTCTATTTGTAAATAAAACTACTAGTTAATAATTTTCTTATTTAAATTATATATACCTTTTAAAATTTATTAATAAAATAGATATTGCTGCAGGAGTAATTCCAGAGATTCGAGACGCTTGTCCAAGAGTCATTGGTTTTCGTCTATTTAATTTATCAATTACTTCATTTGAAAGACTACGAATTTTTTTATAGTCAAAATTTATTGGTAAAGACATTGTTTCATAATATAATTGTTTGGAAATTTCTTTTTGTTGACGTTTAATATAGCCCTGATATTTCAATTGAATCTCAATTTGTTCTGAAACTTTTTTATTTTGTATGTTTGGAGAAAAATATTTTAATGAAGTTAATAACTCGTAATTTATTTCTTGTCTTTTTAGCAAATCTATTCCTGTACTATTTTTTTTTAATTTTTTATTTAAAATTTTCTCCAAATCAGCAGATTCTTTAGAATCCGAATTAATAACTATATTTTTTAGTCGATTTTTTTCAAAATCAATCAATAACATTTTTTCATTGTACTTTTTCCATCGAACTAAATCAATAAGTCCTAATTTCTTTCCAATTTTTGTTAATCTAATATCAGCATTATCTTCTCTTAAAAGCAATCTATATTCAGCTCGAGAAGTAAACATTCTGTAAGGTTCTGTAACACCTTTAGTACAAAGATCATCTACCAGAACTCCTAAATAAGCTTGATCTCTTCTAGGAAACCAACCATCTAAATCAACAGCATATAGTGCTGCATTTAATCCTGCAAGTAGACCTTGAGAAGCAGCTTCTTCATATCCAGTTGTTCCATTTATTTGACCTGCAAAAAATAGACCTTTAATAACTTTACTTTCTAATGTAAGCTTTAAATTTCTAGGATCAAAAAAATCATATTCGACAGCATATCCAGGAACTAAAATTTTTGCTTTTTCTAATCCATATATTGAAGTAACAATTTTTTTTTGAATGGACAAGGGAAAGCTCGTGGAAATTCCATTAGGATAAATAGTAGTTGTTGATAAACTCTCGGGTTCTAAAAATATTTGATGACTAGTTCTATGAGCAAATTTCACTACTTTATCTTCTATTGAAGGACAATACTGTGGTCCTATTCCTTTAATCAATCCATTATACATTGAACTTTTTGAAATATTTGATCTAATTATAGAATGCGTTTTTTCATTTGTATGTGTAATGTGACATAAAATTTGCCGAGGATGTTCAGTTTTTTCATTTATGAAAGAAAAAAAAGGGACTGGAATGTCTCCTTTTTGAATCTGTAATTTTGAAAGATTTATTGATTTTAAATCTAATCTAGGAGGTGTTCCTGTTTTTAGTCTGCCATGAAATTTAGAAAATTCTTTTAATTTATCGCTTAAAAATTTGGAAGAAAAAGAATTCATTCTTCCTCCTTCAGAATATTTTTCACCTACAAAAATTTTTCCACCTAAAAATGTCCCAGTAGTTAAAATAACAGATTTAGCATAAAAAATATCTTTTAAATTTACATTAATTCCAATAACAATTTCATTTTTAATCAGAATATCAGTTACCTCACCTTCCATAATAAATAAATTTTTTTGATTTTTCAAAATTTTTTTTGTTTCTATTCCATATAAATTCCGATCTATCTGAGCTCGAGTAGAACGAACAGCTGGGCCTTTTTTTGAATTAAGGATTCTAAACTGAATTCCTGATCTATCGGAAATTTTCGCCATCAATCCACCTAAAGCATCTATTTCTTTAACTAAATGCCCTTTTCCAATACCTCCAATAGCTGGATTACAAGATAAAAATCCTATAGAATTTTTATTTTGTGTTACTAACAAAGTTTTTCTACCCATTCTAGCAGAAGCTGAAGACGCTTCAGTGCCTGCATGTCCTCCGCCAATAACAATAACGTCATATTTTTTTAAAAACAA